>JBAVOD010000271.1:0-10202 GCA_049691735.1 Bacteroidales bacterium | reverse complement strand
AAATTACCGGAGGCAATACCGAGATCACCGGCGACTTTACAATAGATGAAGCTACCGACCTTGCCAATATACTCAAATCAGGTAAAATGCCTGCCCCGGCTCATATCATTTCCGACACCGTGGTAGGTCCGACACTTGGAAGGGAAGCAATCAGGGCAGGAATGATCTCCTTCGCAATAGCATTCCTTCTTGTTCTCGGATACATGATCTTCTATTACAGTATAAGTGCCGGAACGATTGCTGATATTGCCCTTTTCTCCAACGTCTTCCTTCTTTTCGGTGTGCTGGTGTCGCTTGGAGCAGTGCTGACCCTGCCAGGTATCGCAGGTATCGTTCTTACAATGGGTATGGCGGTTGATGCCAATGTGCTTATATATGAGCGAATCAGGGAGGAGCTCCGGGCTGGGAAGGGCATCAAGCTCGCAATTTCCGAAGGGTACAAACGCGCCTATTCGGCAATCATCGACTCCAATGTTACAACATTGCTGACAGGCGTTGTCCTCTACATCTTCGGTACCGGCCCTATCAAAGGCTTTGCTACCACACTCGTTATCGGTATCCTCACATCACTCTTTACAGCTATCTTCATATCAAGGCTCATCTATGAATGGTTGCTGAAGCGCAATGCAAAGCTCTCCTTCTCTATAAAAATTACTGCCAACATTCTTAAGAACACCCATATAGATTTCATAGGAATGCGCAAGTTCTTCTATGGTGCATCAATTTTTGTCTCAATCCTCGGCATAGGCTCACTGTTTGTCCGGGGCCTCAGCCAGGGAATCGACTTCAAGGGAGGAAGGACATTTGTTGTCCAGTTTGATAAACCGGTAAGGACTGAAGCTATTGCAGGTGCACTCAGGGCAGAATTCAACGAACTTCCGCAGGTAGTAACCTATGGAAGCGTTGACCAGGTTAAGATAACCACCAAGTATAAGGTTGACGATCCTGCAGCTTCCGATGAGGTTGACGCAAAATTGTATGACGGCATAAAAGGGTTTCTTCCTGCAGGGACCACGCAGCAGCAGTTCCTTGACAATAATCTGCGAAGTACCGAGACAATCGGCCCGACCATTGCAACTGATATAAAGATACGGGCGATCTGGGCTGTTGGTGTAGCCCTTGTAATAATGTTCTTTTACATCTTTATGCGATTCCGAAACTGGCGATACGGTTTTGGTGCAGTTACTGCACTCTTCCACGATACCCTGTTTGTCATCGGGATCTTCTCCCTCCTCTGGGGCGTGCTGCCCTTTTCAATGGAGATTGACCAGTCGTTTATTGCAGCAATACTGACAGTGATCGGTTACTCGGTTAACGATACCGTTATTGTGTTCGACAGGGTAAGGGAGTACATTCCTATTTACCGTAAACGGCCTCTGAAAGAGATTCTCAATATGGCAATGAATGCGACATTAAGCAGAACAATCAATACTTCGCTTACCACAATGCTTACGGTCATTGCTATATTTATCTTCGGAGGTGCCGTGATCAGGGGATTCATATTCGCACTCATGATCGGGATCGCTGTCGGAACATACTCATCGGTATTCATTGCTACAGCCCTTGTGTACGATACAGCCCCCAAATCGGGAGGACCGACGGGCGACGCCAAGGCGAAACTGCAATAATGGATATTGTAGAGACGCCGTATTACGGCGTCTCTACCGATGCGTATTCCAAAATCAGGATAATTAATTCCGCCGTATTACGGCGTCTCTGCCATTTTTATATCTTTGTTCTGATTATAGCAAGAATAGGTTGATATACAAATTGAAATGAGCGGTCAGGAAATATTTGTTATAATAATCGTGGTGTTGCTGTTGTTCGGAGCTGATAAACTGCCCGAAATAGCACGGGGTATAGGCAAGGGAATGCGTGATTTCAGAAAAGCTACCGACGATATTAAGAGGGAGTTCGAAGAAAGCACGAGCGAGATCAGGAAGGACCTGAACGATGTAACGACTTCAATTTCAAACGATGTAACTGACATTAGCCAGAACATCCGGAGCAATGTCGATGAGGTCACTGATAATCTGCAGAAGGGAGTCAACGATTTTAAGGAAGATGTAAACAAGGGTGTCTCCGGGGTGAAAGAGAATATTGAAAATAACGTAACCGAAGTAAAGCTTGATCAGCCAGCCGATACCGGAACGGCTGAGGATAATCCTTACGGTTTTAACAATACCGACTGATATTTACTCCGGATACTGAAATTTTCCGGCACGGATCATCCGGCAGATTTCCAGTCCATGCTTTCCTGATTATGATAATTACAAAAGGCATTACCAAATCATTCGGAGATCTGAAGGTCCTTAAGGGGATCAACATCGAGGTAAAGGATAAGGAGGTTGTCTCAATTGTTGGGGCCAGCGGTGCAGGTAAAACCACCCTCCTTCAGATAATCGGCACACTCGACAAGCCCGGCAGCGGGACAATAATCTACGATACAACCGATACAAGCAGGCTGAGGGGTAAGGCTCTTGCAGCATTCAGGAATAACAATATCGGCTTTGTATTCCAGTTCCACCAGTTGCTGCCCGAATTCACGGCACTTGAAAATGTGTGTATTCCTGCATATATAGCAGGCAAAAGCAAGTCGGAAGCTGAAAATAGGGCTGCCGAAATACTTGGTTTTCTGAATCTTTCCGACCGGCTCGACCATAAGCCGTCGGAGCTCAGCGGAGGTGAACAGCAGCGCGTGGCAGTTGCCAGGGCTCTTATAAACAATCCCTCGGTCATCCTTGCCGATGAGCCATCAGGCAACCTTGACACGGAGAACAAGAATGAGCTGCATAAGCTCTTCTTCAGGCTCAGGGATACATTCGGCCAGACTTTCATCATAGTAACTCATGACCGGCAGCTTGCAGGCATGTCGGATCGTATACTTCAGATCAGGGACGGGTTGATTGTCGATGAGCCTTAAACATTCATACTGATCGCTTATCAGTGCTCCACAGGCCAGTATCTCTTTGCGATATCAATTTGTCCTATAACCGGAATTTTCTGAACAAATAATATTTCGGAAAATCAATAACAAAAGTAACGAGTGCCGAGGACCCCAAAGCAATGAGAATCAATAACGGGTGCAGGGGAGTGACAAGTAAACCTGATCCGGTTAACAAGGCAATTCCGATAATGGCTGAAGAACTGGAGATCAGTAAAAGGCGACCGGGAAGTGACGACCAGAAATGTCTTCTTTCCCTGACGATTAACACTCTGAACTGACTGTTGAATATTAGTACAAGCATCACGAGTGTTGTCAGTTCATTCCATTGCAAATTGAAATAATCCCTGCCTACGAGGATAATAAAAATGTCTCCCAAAACATACATTAAAGCCGGAATAAGAGCTGCCAGAATATTATTCTTCACATTCCATTTAACCGGATTACCAGTATGAATCACAGTATCGGTTGCCAGCGACATGGTAACGAAATCATTCGCCAGTACCAGTAACGAAACCCCCAGAAGTGTCAGTAACAAATTCTGAAACCAGAAGAAACCAATTGTCAGCAAAACAACAAACTCAATTACTTTGGCAACTTTATTGACTACCCATGTAAGTAGTCGCTGATACGTCTGCCGGCTGATCGTTACTGTATCAACTATCACTCCCAGACCATCTTCAGTAAGGACCACACTTGCAGCTGCCTTTGCAACATCGGTTGAATTACTTACCGCAATACCCATCTCAGCCTGTTTCAGAGCCGGTGCGTCATTAACTCCGTCTCCGGTCATTCCAATGTTATGCCCGCTTGATTGTAACAGCTTTACAATCTTATATTTATCCTCAGGATAAATCTCTGCAAACCCGTCACACCCACTGACAATTTCAAGCTGTTTATCCAGGCTTAGATCTTTGATATCGGTCATCCGGATAATGTTTTTTCCGATACCCACACTTTCGGATGTCTCTTTTGCTATGTCAATACTGTCGCCGGTAAGCATCATTGGTATTATGCCCAGTTTCCTTACCTGATCTATCATACTTTTTGAATCGGGTCTCGGAGGATCGGCCAGGGATATCAGGCCATTAAGCTTAAGATTATTCAGATCACTTCCTTCTGACCCGGCAACTGCTATGGTTCTGTAACCCTTTTCTGAAAAATCATTGATGATTTTATGTACTTCATTTACAGTCTCTGTAGATATATCATGGCAAAGCGACATGATCACCTGTGCAGCGCCTTTGACTGTCCTGAGGCGATTTTCCCCTGATTCAATAATTGCTTCGGTTCTCTTTAATGATGGATCAAACGGTGTATAGGATACCTGTTTGTACCCATTCATACTGACTCCCGATTCCCTGGCATGATCAATAACTGCAATATCTATAAGATCCATTCCATCTACCCGCGACGTCAGTGCGGCTATCCTGAGCACATCTTCTTTACTTTTTCCCGAAAACGGAATACTATCCAAAACCGATAACTTGTTCTGAGTTATAGTCCCTGTTTTATCGAAACAAATAATATCGATAGAGGCGGCATCCTCCACCGAATCGAGCCTGGTTACCAGTGCGCCTTTTTTTGCAAGCTCCTTCGCGCCAACCGACTGTACAATTGTAAGTACTGCGGGAAGAGCTACAGGAATAGCACCCAGTAGGAAAATTACCACGAATGTCAATATCACCAGGATGCTTATGTGCGCCACTAATGCAGATACTGAAATTATTATTGATGCAGCAATACCCAGGTACATCATATATTTTACAATAGCCAGCATCACAGCCTGCTGATGTGACTTCGGTTTGGCTATTTTGACCAGCTCGGCAGTCTTTCCGAAAAATGTTTTTGCCCCGGTGTTGATCACAACACCTGTCGCTTCGCCGCGTCGTACAACAGAACCCGAATAGATTATTCCCGATTCATGTACTTCGGAGGGAAGTGATTCTCCGGTAAGAGCCGATTGATCAACCGATAGCTCGCCTGAAATAATTTTGGCATCCGCCGGGACCAGGTCGCCAAGTTTAACGGAAATGATGTCGCCGATCACAATTCTTCCGGCATCCTCAGAAGACCATTTTTTATTCCGTAAAACCTTTGACCTGACAGCTAATTTTTTTTTCAAAAGATCAATTACCTTTTGTGAACTGCCTGAATGTATTTGTCCGATTAAGGCATTTACAGTAAGAAGCACAAAGATTATTATACCTTCGAGGCTATGACCCAAAGCAAAAGACAAAACCAGAGCCAGTTCGAGCAGCCATGGCATGGGGCCCCAGAAGCGCAAAAGAAATTCAAGGACCGGATTTCGTTTGGTCTCTGCTATTTCGTTATACCCAAACTTAAGAAGACGATCACCGGCTTCAGATTCAGAAAGCCCCTCCGCAGTTGTATCGAGAGTTTTAAGTGTCTCATTTACAGAGATTTCCTTGTACTCCGAAGTATTTTTCCCTTCAATATTCATAAAAGTTTCTTAATTGTTCAGGATTTTGTTCATAATTGAAATCCTAACAATAAACAATTAAGAAATTAAGATTGCGACGCAATTTACCATAACCATTAAAATTTCTTCTCCTCCTGCGTCGACCCGAAGATCAGGTGCGAAAGCTTATTTTTTACCTTTCCGGGTGGATTATTATCGTGATCTAACTACGCTATGACGGGATACTCAATTTCAAATTTTCTTTAACTTAGCAAAACCATAAAAAATGAGAGCATTTATACTTATTCTTATTTTTTCCCCTGGTATTCAGTTTTTGTCTTGTGAAGAAAGACAATTATCAACGATAATTACCACTGATGCCGGGAGAGCAAGAGGAACTCAGGGAAACGGATTTAAGAGTTTCAAAGGGATTCCGTTTGCGGCTCCCCCTGTTGGTGATTTACGCTGGAAGGAACCATGCGATAAGAATATCACGGATATTAAAAGGATAATTTTTTAAACTATTAAATCAATCAACTTAATTATGAGAACACAAGGTGGAATTTGCATATTAATTATTATGCTGGTGATCGCATTATCTGCTCAGGCTCAGGACAATACTAATGTTCGCAGACAACCTCCGACCCCGGAACAAATGGCAGCTTTTCGTAAGTCAATGGATGAACGTTTGAGAAATGATTGGGCTTATCTTGCACGATACAGGGATGATAATGCTAAAATTGGCGCTCCCGTTCCTGGAGAAAAACGCGTAGTATTCTATGGAAACTCTATTACTGATTTCTGGATCAATATTATGCCTGAGTTTTTTGCCGGTAAACCATATATCGACCGCGGTATCTCCGGACAAACCACACCTCAGATGCTTGTGAGGTTTCGTCAGGATGTTATAAACCTGAAACCAAAAGTAGTGGTAATATTAGCCGGAATTAATGATATTAATGGTAATACCGGTCCGGCAACCCTTGAGATGATTGAGGATAACATCCGGTCAATGACAGAACTGGCTGAAGCAAACAATATTCAGGTTGTCCTTTCTTCAGTGCTTCCATGCGATTCGATCTATACACGTCCGGATCTTCATCCTGCTGATAAAGTCCTGCAATTGAATGTCTGGCTTAAGAAGTATGCAAGCGAGAACCGATGCATTTACCTTGATTATTTTCCGGTTCTGGCCAATGAAAAAAACGGTTTAAAAGGGGAATATACAAATGACGGACTTCATCCGAATAAGGCCGGGTATGAGGTTATGGCGCCTCTTGCTGAGGCAGCTGTAAAGAAAGCCCTGGAAATCTCAGGTAGTAAAGCGAAGAAAAAATAACTATTAAAATTTCATTTAAAAATCAATTGTGCGAATTCCCTTAAGTAAGGTCTCGAGGTAAACCACCCGTGACAGCTACCTCAAGCCAAACCATGCAAGGTATACCGGAGCCCCCTTCTGATTGTATTTTGCGTTACACAAATCAATCTGTGATTGTCTGTTACTAATTACCATTGATAGTATAATCCGGTCATTTATTACCCAATTCTGAAATTTAGTGCTATCTCAAATCTTAAAGCCAGAGATATCATATAACTCTTATAATTATTTTCTTTAGATTTCCTTTAGAATTAATGATTTAAATTGCAACATGAAAATCCTGGTAATTGAAGATGAAATTGAATTGCTGGTCGCAATAAGTAATTTTCTGACAAAGGAAAACTATATATGCGAATTGGCCGAGAATTTTGCCAAAGCTGATGAAAAGATCGCGATATATGAGTACAACATCATCCTTCTTGATATCACTCTGCCTGACGGAAACGGTCTCGATCTGCTGAAAAGCATAAAAAGTCATCAGAAAAAAGCCGGGATCATTATCATTTCAGCAAAGAATTCACTTGATGATAAGATTCAAGGGCTTGATCTTGGAGCTGATGATTATATAACAAAACCATTTTATCTCTCCGAACTTAATTCAAGGATCAAAGCAGTCCTGAGACGGAAACAATTCAATGGAACAAGTATTCTGACTTATAATGAAATATCCGTTAATACCGAAAGCAAGTCAGTCATAATTAACGGGAATGCAATAATTCTTACAAAAAAGGAATATGATCTGCTGTTGTTCTTCATGATCAATAAGAACAGAGTACTGACAAAAGAAGCTATTGCAGAGCATCTGTGGGAAGATAACATTGACATGGCCGACACGTACGACTTTATCTATACGCATCTTAATAACCTCCGGAAAAAGATCAGGGTCGCAGGAGGAGCAGACTACATTAAAACCCTTTATGGAATGGGTTATAAATTCACAGGCCAATGAAATTCCTGACAAAAATAAACCGTAATTATCTCATACCTTTTACCATTGTCTTTCTGGTAATGTCTGTCGCAGGATATTTTATCCTGCGAATAATAATCACACAGGGAGCTAAGGAAAGACTTCTTTCAGAAGAGTACCTGGTTGAACAGCAGATAAAAAATACCGGGGAAATTCCGAATCTCCATCCTGTGATTGAAGTTCAAAAAACTGAAAAGGAACCTGACATAGGCCCTTCATTCAAAAAAGTGACAATATGGAACGAAATGGAAAAAGAAGATGAAATATTTCTTGAATACTCTTCTAAAATCAATATCGGGAGTTCATGGTACATAGTAAAAATCCGTCAGTCCTCATTTGAGAATGAAGATATTATATTGATTTTAGCTCTTACGCTGTTCATATTGCTGTCGTCGGCATTTATGATCTCATACTCTTCTACAAGAAGAATGAACAGAACAGCCTGGTCTGGTTTTGAACGTAACCTGCATGAGATTGAAAGTTACAGTTTCAGACTTAATAAGGACATTTCGCTTGAAAGATCCGACATTGAAGAGTTTGAACGACTTAACATCGTAGTAACGGATTTTACCTCCAGGCTGAAGTCTGATTATTTGATGCTTAAAGAGTTCACCGAAAATGCCTCGCATGAAATTCAGACTCCTTTGTCCATTGCTCTGCTGAATCTTGAAGAAATATTGCAGCATGATATCAAAGAAGATGTTTTTAAAAAGGTTGTGACTGTGATTAATTCATTAAAGCGTCTTACTACATTAAATCAGAGTCTTATTCTTCTGGCAAAAATCGAGAACATGCAGTTTGAAAAAGGTTCTGAAGTCTCAATGAATGAAATAATTTTACGAAAGAAGGAAGATTTATCAGCGTTTATTGATGCGAAAAATCTGGATGTGGAAATTAAAGCTGAAGGGAATTTTTTGATCCGGATGAATGTCTATCTTTCTGATATACTGATTGGAAATTTATTCACCAATGCAGTTAATCATAACGTTATGGGTGGAATGATCAGAATATTTATTAAGCCGGGTTTTTTACAAATATGCAACACTGGTGAAAATCATGCACTGACAAACAAGACTATTTATAACAGGTTCGTCAGTGGCAATCCAAAATCATCAGGACTTGGACTTGCAATAGTCCGGCAAATCTGTGAGACACATAACCTTGATGTGGAGTATACAAAAAATGAGCTCCATTGTTTTTCAATTCGAATCAAATCATAAAAAGCGCAACGTGAAAAAATTTATCATTTTATTAATCCTTCTCACTGCAGGCCTGTCAATCGTCAATGCCCAGCAGCGGGATCTGGATTTTTATCTTGGACAGGCCAGATTAAACAGCCCCCTGATAAACAGGAGTAAAAATGAGAATGAAATCGTCAGGCTTGATTTGCAGCAGGTGAAAAGCATTCTTTCAAAACCTGAAGTAAATCTGGTCTCGGGAATCATGTTTGCTCCTATTGTTTCGCACGATGTCAGCCCTGGCCGTTTTGAATGGGTTTCCAACGGAGCATCCAGTTACACAGGTTATGATTTGGCAGTGACCGACGGAGGACAATATCAGGCTCAGGTTTCCATAACCCAGCCGCTTTTGTCAGGTTCCAGGCTGAAAACGTATGAAAATAAAGCCACCGTTTCGGGCCGGATAAACACCTGGGAGGCATTGTTGCCGGCTCAATACCTGAAAAAGAACAATTTACGGATATCCGGCTCATATCACCTCTGAATAACAAAACTCCACTGGAAAAGATAAAGGATATTAATATCTGTACATCACGCGGCGATTTCTTACCCGCAGCTATGTTTGCCGATTTTGATATCCAGAAGGGAGTTGCTGAGATTGAACGTGAGAACCTTCAGACTATGGGAGTGGTGACTGCAAGACTTACCAACCGCGATCTCGGAAGCGTTATGAAGGATATTCAGCACAAGCTGAAAGAAATTCCATTGCCTCCGGCTTACCAGATAGTCTATGGGGGAGCTTATGCCGAACAACAGAAATCTTTTAACGAGCTTCTGAAGATTTTAATAGCCGCCTGGTTGCTTGTATTCACAGTGATTTTGTTCATGTTTAAAGACCTGAAGTTGTCGCTGGCTGTTATTTTTATAAGTATCCTTGGCATTTCCGGAAGCTTGCTTGCCCTGTTCATAACCGGCACTCCGCTCAATGTCGGAAGTTACACCGGGCTCATAATGATCATAGGCATAATCGGTGAAAATTCGATTTTCACGATCCAGCAGTTTCTGTGGGAAAAACGGAATTCTGATGTAACCGGCGCCCTGATATATGCAATATCTGCACGACTACGGCCAAAACTGATGACTGCCTCCGGGGCTATCGTTGCCCTGGCTCCGCTTGCACTTGGACTTGGAACCGGCGCACAGATGCACCAGCCACTTGCTATTGCAGTTATAGGAGGGTTGATAATTGCCCTGCCGCTGCTCCTGATTGTTTTGCCAAGCCTGTTAAAGCTGATAGTAAGGAAATAGGAAGA
>JBAVOD010000270.1:0-2546 GCA_049691735.1 Bacteroidales bacterium | reverse complement strand
TGGCTGCCTTGCCGACAGCGCTGACGGTTGCAACCTCATAGTTGCCGCCGGGATCGATGCCAATCTTCCGGCCAACCTCAAAGCCTTCCGCATTTGTGACCGGCAGAGTGGTTGAGCCGGCAGGGATTGTAAGCCAAGGCCCGGTGGATACAGGGACAAATATTGTGGTCATTGGGGCGGCTGCTGTCCCAACGTTTGCGATTGTACGCGTTTCTCCTTCAATGTTTATTTGCTGACCGGTTTCGAAGCCGTTAGTGCTTCGGACGTTTACGATTTTCTCGCCCCGGTTTGCAGGAGCGACCAATCCTGACCCCGAGAGACCAAGAAGGTAGAAACCATGAGCTGCAAGTTTCGTTCCGGCCGGTATCCCTCCCAGCCTGACTGGAGCCCACATGCTCTGGGTGTTGATAAGGGTCCACCCGGAGAGGTCAACATCTCTTTCGCCTGCGTTATAAAGTTCGATAAACTGGTCGGTCGGATTGCTGCCTGTCTCAAAACGTACTTCATTTATTTTGACAGGGAAAGCGTTTCTCACCCGTTGAGAGCTTGTTTCAAACCGGATATTACCTGTATCCTGGTTCTTACACTCAACCTTGCCGGTCAGAAAGCCGGCACCGGTTGTTGCCGGTGATGTAACTGTAAAAGAAGCTGTAACACTGGTACCAGGCATGACCGGATCAATGAAATTTTTCGAAGTTCCATTTGAGCCCAAAACCACAGATTTCCACCCTGCAGGAATGGAAATGCTCAGGGTGACGTCTTTTACAGGAGCCCCGGTTGTATTTGTAAATGTTTCGGCAACCTCTTGTGACGATCCTGGCGAGAACGTCGTGATCCGCGACAGTTTCACAAGCTCCACATCGTACCGGGCAGATACAATATTCGCCTGCACTGCATCGAAAGTGGCATTGGCCGGATATCCCCTGGTCATGACTCCTTCATAGAATGTACCGGCGGAACCATTACCGTTATCTCCGCCATTGCCCAACTGGACTGCTCCCTTTCTGTGCATCGGGTAGTAATAGTTATTCTCGCGTGAACCGGGACGAAGTCCGCTGTAGAATGTTGTCAGGCTGTCTTTTTGTGCATTACCACCCCGGATTTCCCATTTGTTTCCACCGCCGCCGTTCACAAGGCCGGTCACAAATCGCCAGGAATCGATTGTCGGATCTGCAATGTTCTGTTTTGCGTTATATCCCGAAAACAAGCCGGCTTCCATGTCGGACATGATCCATGGGCCCTGACCGCTGCCGCTACCCCAGGCGGTGGCAGTCCCGAAGTAGACAGTCTCCATGGTGCCTCTGCCCACAGCACGGCTGTTGGTCGATGTATTGCCGTAGTTGAAGCAACAGCCGCTGTCAAAGTGCGTACCGTCGCACACCATATATATACTTTGGGGTTCATCGTTAATTGCCAGACCGGTGGCATTGTTACTTCTCAAACCCATGCCAGGAATTATGTAGACGCCGTAAGCCTTGTGTCCCATGATAGTGATCGGCGCCATGTCCGCAATCGGCAACGTATTAAATCCACCCTTTGCCGGGCCCCTGAATGTTCCCGGAGGTGCCTGAACAAGGTGATTGCCATTTCCCGACTGGTCGTAGACAATAGTTATAGAGCAGAGCGTATTGGCACAAAACGCATCCTGGGCAGCTGCATCGGCATAACCACCCGGATCATTCCCGCCGGGCCGGATCACACCTATGTCAAGGATCCTGCTGTCAGACTGACGCATTACCTGGTAGAGCGGTCCGTTATAAGATCCGTACAAGGCCCGGGTGCTGCTATGCGCGGTCACGCACGGGGTACCTGCAGCAGCGTAGATATCACACGGACCTTCCGGTACGGGTGGAACAGGATTATGTGCTACTCCTGACATTGCCAAAAATATCATCATGGTGGCAGGTAATATGAGTGCCAGAGCAAGAATGACAATAAAACGACTTTTATTTTTCATGTTTATTCCGGGTTTATATACACTATTTTTTCAATGCATTGCTCAGTTGGTCACACAATTCGAACTCTTCCAGGCCGGCGATCGTATACATGTAGCTTTGGTACTTAGAATATTATTTTTTCCTGACAAGGCGCACATAGTAAACCTGACTTGTCGAACTCCCCTGCTGAGACTGGAACCTGATCGTGATATTTTTTTTACCTTTAGTCATTGAGTCCGGGACAGGGTACTCAACATCAATAAAGAGATTCTGGTTCCATCTGCCTGTATTATCTTCAGATTTAAGCTTTTCTTCGCCGATATAAATATCGAATTTCCTGTTTCCGCGTTCGGTGCCACGATAAGTAACGAGGAGGCTTAATCCTGATTCTCCGCCAGTTGTCATGTTATAGCTGAAGAAACCTTCATTACGGGCATCGCGCCAGAATCTGTCATCTGTATTGCCGGAGTTCGAGCCTGAAATCCGGATATTATGATCAGTCTCCGGCTGCTGCTCTCCGGAGGCTACAAAATCAACAGTCCTGTTCTGAAGCTCAACTCTTGCTTTTTCAATAATCGCCAGTGAGTCGAGGAATGAGCGGCTTTGCCT
>JBAVOD010000269.1:0-2847 GCA_049691735.1 Bacteroidales bacterium | reverse complement strand
GCAGAAGGTGGGGAGCTTGTAATTGGCAATTTCAGCACTGAAAATCCGTCAAAAAACTTTATGGAGCTCGTATCTGACTGGTATCTTAACTACAGAAGCAGAGAGGATCTGGTAAGGATTGCGGGAGAGGCAGGCCTCCTGAACGGGAAAGTTTCTATTGATTCCGAAGCCCTTGGCGTAAATCTTTTCCTTAAAATTCGTTGATTTACCTTCCTGCCTGTCAACCTTCCGTCAAATAGTCCCTGAGGCAAAAATCTGAAAGTCGAGCGAAGGTATATTTGCCCTGACCGATGGATTTTAACTTTTGTCTAAACATAAATCCAACCCAATTCAAATCGTTACTTTTCAAAAAAAAGCTAAAAAAGCTATTGTCCCAAAATTTTAAAAAGCACTTTATAAAATCTAATGCCCACTCCTGACGTTTACTATCAAATCGATAGTCAGACTATTATGAATATTTTCAAAAATATGCGGATTAATTTTCTGGGATTGAGCCCGGAAAGCTCGGGATCAATGACTTTTAACAAATTAACCCTTTCATTTACAGGATACTTATCGAATTATGAATCCGAATTCCTGAATGACTATTTTATCAAGGCTTTGAACCCGTTCAGGATTTCACTCATCCTGGCGATGATTTTTTACGGCGCTTTTGCACTTCTTGATGCCGCCACCGTACCGGAAATGAAAAAAATATTCTGGATTATAAGGTTCGCTGTTGTATTTCCGGTTTTCATATCAGTATTTGCCTTTTCATATTTCAAAACGTTCAGGAAATATATGCAATTGTTGATACCATGCATCATGTTTATTACCGGATTCGGAATTATAGTAATGATAATTCTTGGTGCCAGGGTATCCAACTATTCTTATTATGCCGGCCTTATACTGATTTTCATTTTTGGATATACTTTTGCGAAAGCGCGGTTTATTTATGCATCGTTAGCGGGCTGGCTGATTGTTATTTCTTACGAGATATCAGCTATCTGGATCTCACACACACCTTTCAACATACTGATCAATAACAATTTCTTCTTTATCAGTTCAAATATTATAGGAATGCTCATTGGGTATTCACAGGAACTATCCTCCCGCAGGGATTTTTATATGAGAAAACTACTTGAACTGGAACAGGACAAAGTCAAAGCAGTGAACAGCACCCTGGAAAAAAGAGTAGTTGAAAGGACACGACAGCTGACAGATGCAAATGTAAAACTGAAGAAAGAGATAGAGGTTCGCGTAAGATCCGAAAAGGAGAGAAGCGAACTGGAGACTCAGCTTTTTCAACTCAAAAAAATTGAGACTATCGGAACGCTGGCAGGAGGTATAGCTCATGACTTTAACAATATCCTCACACCGATACTGGGTTACACTGATATGGCCCTGGAAGAGCTTCCTGAAGAAAGCACACTGCGGTTCGATATGGAACAGATAAATAATGCAGCTATTAGAGGAAAAGACCTGGTCCAGCAAATCCTGACGTTCAGCCGGGAAGTGAACGTTGAGAGGAAACCAGTAAAACTAAACCAGATGGTGGTCGAAATAATAAACCTTCTCAAGGCCTCCCTCCCTCATGAAATCGAGATAAGGAAAAGTATTGATCCGGGAATCGGGATAATTCTTGCAGATCCAATTCATATACACCAGATCATAATGAATTTATGCACAAATGCCATCCATGCGATGAAAAATAAGGGAGGCATCCTTGACATAAAGGTCGATAGTGTAATGGTTGATCAGATAGCTGCAACGAAAATTAACAATCTGAAGATTGGGAATTATGTAAGGATCAGACTATCAGATACCGGTCATGGGATGGACAGAAGAACAAAAGAAAGGATTTTTGAGCCATTCTTTACAAAAAAAGAAGTGGGTTCAGGAACAGGGCTGGGTCTTTCCGTAGTGCATGGTATAGTCAGCAACTATAACGGGGCTATTACTGTGGAAAGCACTCCGGGGAAAGGTACATTGTTCACTGTTTATCTTCCATACAACAATTCAGGTCCGGTAAATGAAAACAAATCTTCAGAATTGCTTCCAAGAGGGGTCGAACACATCCTGTTTGTTGACGATGAACTGGATATTACTTTCATGGGCAAAAAGATGCTGGAAAACCTCGGATATAAAGTCACCACCAGGAACAACTGTAGTGAAGCACTTGAGGAGTTTAAAAGAACCCCGGGGAAATATTCATTACTCGTAACAGATCAGACAATGCCCAAAATGCTCGGGACCGAACTTGCCGGAGAAATGAGGAAAATAAATCCCCATCTGAAAGTCATTATAATTACCGGGTACATCGACAAATTATCTGATCTGACAAAGTCAAAAAACGGTTCTTACGAAATAATACTGAAACCTATCAAAATGAACGAGTTCAGCAAGGCTATCAGAAAAGTCCTCGATAAAAACTAATCAGCTCTTCAGCTATGGCGAAAATTTTAGTAATAGATGATGATCCTTCGATACTGGAAATGCTTAAAAGGATGCTTGAAAAAGCCGGATACGAAGTTGATATTGCCAGTAACGGCAGTGAAGGTTTGGACAAGATTGAATGCTGTCTTCCGGATCTTTTGGTAACTGATATTGTGATGCCCGAAAAAGAAGGTCTTGAACTGATATTCTATCTGAGAAGAAAGAAACCGGGATTAAAGATCATAGCAATTTCCGGTGGCGGAAGATTTAATTATGAGGGATACCTGACCAGTGCAAAACACCTGGGAGCTGATCTGATCTTTCAGAAGCCGTTAGTTCACAAAGAATTTATACAGGCTGTATCTGACCTTATTAATACTAAAATGTAGCGGCTCTCTCCACTTTCATGGCCTGAGGAACAACAGGCCCATT
>JBAVOD010000268.1:0-10990 GCA_049691735.1 Bacteroidales bacterium | reverse complement strand
AAGCTGGGGTTATCGCAAGCCTGTAATCAAATCATCGTGGGGGACCCGCTACCATATCAAGGACCAGTACCTCTATTTTAACTTCAACCTCAGGGACAGCAGGTTCTCGGACAACGACTATTACCTGAGCCGCAGCGAAACACTTGTCACCCTGTGGGATAAGGCAATTGCTAACTGGAGAAAAGGGATCGTGTTCAGGCTCGACAATCCCGAGGAGATCTGATAACCATGGTAAAGGAAACAGATTGCATTTTCGGACTCAGGGCTGTAATTGAGGCTGTCAGGGCCGGAAAACAGATCGATCGGCTCCTTGTTAAGCAGGGACTCCAGGGGGCTCTGTATCATGAGCTGATGACTGAAGTCAGGAATCACAACATCGCCTACCAGATAGTGCCCGCCGAAAGGATTGACATGGTAACCAGGAAAAATCACCAGGGTGTGCTGGCATGGCTGTCGCTTATTGAATACCAGTCTATTTCCGGTTTGCTTCCCATGATATTTGAAAAGGGTGAGGATCCCCTCATGCTGGTGCTTGACGGAGTTTCGGATGTCAGGAATTTCGGGGCAATTGTAAGGAGTGCCGACTGTTTCGGTGCTCACGGCGTGGTTATCCCTGAAAAGGGTTCGGCCAGGATAACCGCCGATGCTGTTAAGACATCAGCAGGCGCCCTTCTTACTTTTCCTGTCTGCAGGGAGCGAAGCATTGTAAAGGCAGTTGAATTCCTGAAGGAATCGGGTCTGAAGATCATTGCCTCAAGTGAAAAATCAGGAACACTTATTCAGGAAGCTGAAATGGCAGGTCCTGCTGCCATAATTATGGGCTCCGAGGATAAAGGCATAAGCCGCGAACTTGCGCTCCTTGCCGATCAGCACGTCAGAATCCCGATGAAAGGTAATATAGCGTCATTGAATGTCTCAGTGGCTGCCGGAATTCTACTGTACGAAGTGAGCCGGCAGCGATCTCTCTGAATCAGCCTATCAGGTTTTGTATCCTCTGGTCAAGCAGTTCCTGGTCCTTTGTAAACGAGGCCAGACCTGCAAGCGACATAAGTGTATCGGGTGCGATCTTCCCCTCCTTTATCATCTGAGCCCATCTGGAGTAAACCGGGATCTTTCCGTCATTTGCAATGGATGCCTTTTCTTCCTTTGACAATGATGGGAACATATCCTCACAGCCCTCTTCATGAGCAATGTGCACAACTTCTGAACCTGATTCGGGAAGCTTGTTTGCAAGCCTTTCAGCAAGTGCGAGCACCTTATCATCGACTTCCCAGAAATTTTCAATCTTTGCCTCCGCTGCCGATTCGAAAAGGCTTACCTCGTAGTTCTCATGGATCCTTGATGTGAACTTACCGCTGAGGTTCTGTCTGCCTGCGGCGGCTACTTTTGGTGGAATCGTAAAGACATCCGTCCCGGCAAGAAGCTCCAGCTGGTTAAAATTTCTCAGGCTTGCGGCTATCAGCCTGGAGGGCCATGGATTTTTTGCAGACAACCCGGTAACCCAGTTCTGCGATGAAATAACTGCTTTTTCGCCGGCACCCGATCCGTCCCCTAGCTTGTTATCCACCATGAAACCACCTATCCTTCCAAGGAACACATTCATGAAGTCGGGCCGGGCGATCCTGGTTATCAGGACATTCTGCCGGGCGCTGAAGTCGAGTGTGACATTTACCCTGATACCTGAATCCTTGAGGCGACGTGCTCCGATCAGGCCTTCAGCCGTGTAAGGGACCTTGATGATGAACTGATCGGGACATATATCATAGTATCTGCGGCCGTAGTATTCGATGGCTTTTATATCATGTGCCGTTTCAGTATGAAGTTCAACACTGACAAATCCTCCGAATTTTGAGGCAAGCCTGAGCGCGTGCCTGGCATTAATTATAAATGCAATCTCCTTCACTTTCCTCTCAATAGGAAGGTCGTACACGATATGTTTTGCTTCGGCAATGAAAATATCATATATACCTTTCTGGATCTCATTGTTAAGCAAAGTGTTGTTTGTAGTCAGTGCAGCCATTTCAGCCGACCAGTTAGCTTCAGCTTCATCTATGTCACCTGTGTCAAGCCAGAGTTCCGTGCCTGTAGCATGCAAAGATTCCCAGAACGGATCCTTCTTACCGTTCACGCGTTTCTCATTCAGGTTCTTCCAGACAAAATCGCTAATTCGTGTATTCAGATCGGCCATAATTCATTTTTTTTGTTGTTAAACAATCGATATATTACTTTGTTCCCGCAGTGGTCAATAAATCAATGCCTGTAACAAGACTTCAGGATCAATCAAGGGATCGGTTAATATGTGTTATTTGTCAGCCAGCAAAATTATACAAAATATTAATCCTTGTTATCGATTATTAATAGCTTTACACGTTTCAACCAAAATACTCACCAGATGAAAGCTATAGCATCTTTTGCAATGCTGGTTTACGCTATTGGAGCAAATGCCCAGGCCAATTTTGACCGGTATTTCATCGATAAAACCCTCAGATTTGATTTCATGTTTGCAGGAAATTATCAGAAAACAGTCGTTTACCCGGTCGGTATGAAGGAAGAACCATACTGGGCAGGCTCATTCAACTCACTGATCGATCCCTTTGATTATGGCAATTTCAGGTATGAAGTCTATGATTCCTCCGGACAGAAGCTAATCTATTCGAAAGGATTCTGTACCCTTTTTCAGGAGTGGCAGACTACAGATGAAGCCCGCAAGACCGACAGAAGCTTTTACGAGGTTGCTACCATGCCGTTTCCCAGGGAGAAAGTGAAGTTTATCCTGAGCATGAGGGAGAAGGATGGTTCATTTACACGGCTTTATGACAATGAAATTGATCCTTCCGATTATTTCATAAGCAAAGAAAAGCCGTTAAACACCGGTGTGACAAAGATCAATTATGCAGGCGATCCGCATAAATGCGTCGACATTGCATTTGTTGCGGAGGGATATACCGAAAGCGAGATGCCAAAATTCCGTGCAGATGTAAAAAAGATGACTGATGTTTTGTTCGCCGAAGACCCATTCAGCAAATACAGTGACAGGATAAATATCTGGGCAGTTGAGGCAGTCTCTCCTGAAAGCGGTACGGACATCCCGGGAGAGAGGATTTACGTAAATTCCGCCCTGAATTCAGGCTTTTATACCTTCAATATCGACCGATATCTCACAACCCGCGATATCAAGTCAGTAAATGATTACGCCTCGGCTGTCCCGCACGATCATATTGTTGTTCTTATAAACAGTGACAGGTACGGCGGAGGCGGCGTATATAACTACTATACAGGGACAACTGCCGGCAATGCACTTTCGCCAAAAGTATTCATTCACGAGCTGGGCCATGGATTTGCGGGACTTGCCGATGAATACTACACCTCAGAGGTAGCATACGTCGACTTTTACCCTTTGAATGTTGAGCCATGGGAACCGAACATTACAACCCTTGTTAATTTTGGCTCCAAATGGAAGAATATGTTAAAGAAAGGGATACCTGTTCCCACCCCGGCTGAGGAAAAGTATGATAATGTTACCGGAGTGTTTGAAGGAGGAGGCTATTCAGCCAGGGGTATCTACAGACCTGAGACCGACTGCAGGATGAAGAGCAACGGCACAAAGGGCTATTGCTCAGTGTGCCGTGAAGCTGTTAAGAAGATGATCGAATTTTATACAAGGTAATCGCGCTATGCCTGCTGTTTATCCCTGGCGAACACATAGAACAGGACAAGGCTCAGTCCGCCGAAAATGAATATCATCGATAAGTAATCCGGTCCTCTTCGCATTATATCAAGAGAATCGAGAATTGCCCCCGCAATAAGGCCCAGGCCGATTCCGATGAGGAACATGCCTATCTTCAGGGGCAGTTTATTCCAGTTCAGGAATTTGATCTTTTCTCTCCCGGTGTTGAAAAGACTGGCATCTGCGCCCTTTTCAATCAGGGCCATACGTTCCCTGTTCCTTGTTGTAAGAAAGAGATAAAAAATGCCAAAGAGCATGGCAAAAAATGAGATAAATCCGATTAATGTTTCCATGACGACTTTTTTAAATTAGTTAGTTGCTTTTTGAACCTTTAGACCAACCTTCTGTCGTCGCGGTTACAGATCCGCAAAAGAATTTTTGAATCCCGGTTAATATTTTGCAGATTCAGATTTTACAGGTCAGGAGATCAGAAATTCACCCGGCACGCCCTTCAGTCTGGAGATATCGGCAATTCTCTCTCTAACATCAAATCCCGACGCACAGTTGACGCTGCATGAAGAACAGTCACTGCAGGCATCCGAAGGCAGCCCTGCCGTGACAAGGGTTTGCTGAGCGAATGCCGGATTCCTGTAGCCGTAAGCATACATATAGCTCCTCATCACCGTGGGGATTTCGTAATTATGAATGCACTGAGGCACACATTGCCTGCATTGCCGGCAGTAGAGTCCCTTCTCCAGTTCGTCGTATGCAAGCTTTAGATCCTTCCCGTCCTGTTCTGTCATCTTCAGGTTCCTGATCATTGCGAGATTTTTCTGCAATTCTTCGATTGAAGACATCCCTGAAACAATAGATGCTATATTTTCATTCCGGAGGACCCACTTCAGGGCAGAGTCAGAATTGATCTGATTTTTACCTGATTTATCATTAAAAACACCTGCGGTGGTTTTCATTGCAACGATCCCCATCCCTGCTCCGGAGGCTTTTGCAATAGCAGCATCGAGAGCCTCCATGTTCCCGGATTTAAAATTATATGCGATCATCGCCACATCATACACCTTGCTGTCAACAGCTGCGTTGAGTGCCTCGACCGTATCTCCGTGAGAGGCAATTCCGAGATACTTTGTTTTGCCCTGCTTTTTCAGGTCGGTCAGCACTTTCAGGAGCGATTCGTTTAATACCGAATCACGCTTGCCCGCATAGGGGAACATAACAATGTCGACATAATCGAGACCGAATCTGGCAAGGCTGTCCGTTGCTTTTTTCATGTAGCCCTCATAGCTGAAATCTTTGTTGAACAAGCCGGTACGTGAATCAAAATTGTCGGGCGGGACTGCGGTCCCTACGATGAATGAATCCCTGGGAAGGCCCCTTAATCCTTCACCCACCAGCCTTTCGTTGTTCCCTTCACCGTAATATGTTGCAGAAAAGAACAGCTTTATACCTGCATAATATGCTGCTTTTACAAAACCGGCATTGTTTGCCTGACCGGCTCCCATGCTGATAAGAGGAGTTTTTATCCCCGTTCTTCCCAGAATTCTGGAGGGATGGTCAGGTATTTGCTGCTGATCAGCATGGCCCGAAGAATTTGCCTTTAATGATCCGGGAATGAGCGCCGCACCTGCCAGGCCCAGCACACTCTTCTTCAGGAAGTCACGACGATGGTTAATTTTCATGTTCTCAGGGGATTAGTTACCGGTTAATTATTCGTCTTTTTTAGTTCACCCAAAAATACAAGGAATTGCCGATAAAACAAATAGAGGGCTTCAGGCTTCCGGCCGGTTAAATGATTGTGCAAAATATCCCTGAACTTTGTTATGCTTTTGTGAAACCTGTAAATATATTTGTACGTCTAAGGAATGATATGGACTACCGGGGCGATATATATTACATTCAGAAAGTGTACCAGGGCGACAGGAATGCCTATTCGTTTCTTGTCGACAGGCATAAAGACAGGGCATACAACCTGGCTTTAAGGATATCGGGTAACCGGGAAGATGCGGAGGAAATTACACAGGATGCATTTCTGAAAGCTTTCAGGAGTCTGGGGTCCTTCAAAATGAAAAGCGCCTTTGCTACCTGGGTTTACAGGATCGTTTATAACACTGCAATCTCATTTGTAAGGGCGAGAAAAAAAGGTGTACTGTCAATCGAGGATTTCCCGGCCGATGCGTTGGATTTTATCGGGTTCAGTTCAAACATCAGGGAGGCAGAGAATGATTACAGGAGTTCTCTCGTAAATTTTGCATTACAGAAGATTGAAGCAGAAGAAAGAGCTCTTATCACCCTTTACTACTATGAGGAAATGAGTACAGATAAGATCTCAGAGGTAACCGGTATCAGCAGGTCAAACGTCAAGGTCAGGCTTTTCAGGGCCCGGCAAAAAATGATCAGGATCATTTGTAAGGTAGAACATAAAAATATTGTATATGATGAGCAGGCAGGATCATAATGAGGACGACATTCTCAGGAGATATATCAATCCGGGGATGATTGAGAAAGCGCCCGACAGCTTAACATCAGGGATCATGAAGAGTATTGAAGGTGAAGCTCTACCCCGTTTTTCAATAAGGTCTCTCGTGTCGCGGCACCATGTTCCGGTGATTTCATTCATTGTAACAGCTGCTCTGGTGGCTGCTGCTTTGCTTTTCCCGGGAGGTCCGGCAAATCCGGTTGCCGATCCTCTGGTTAAGTTTTTTGGTAGTATTGCAACCCGTTTTTCACATATCAGTATTTTCCCTGTCGCTGAGCTGAATCTGCCGGAATGGATAATCTATGCTTTCATCGGGATATTATTGCTTGCCCTGTTTGACAGGGCGCTCACCGGGATATTTTACAGGAATAACAGATGATCGTTTCAGGTTCAGCAAAGAGTTAAAGCCTGATTATGGAATTGTTTGAATATAAGGATTTTACAGACTTATTACTCTCGAATTAAGGCCTTTGGAATTGAGCAGACCGCTCATTGACAACATCACTTCCCTTGTCCCTGATTTTACGTCACAGCTTCCCTTGAGATGTACAATGAGGGCACATTGTTCTGCCTGAACAGGATCATGCCCGCATACTTCGACAAGGGTTTTGATCACATGATCGAATGTATTAACGTCATCGTTGTAAAGCACAAGTACATGCTTTATTTCCTTATTGGTCTGTTTCCCACCTCTGCGAAGAGTTTTTTCTTTCATTGCGATTCGTTAAACAGTTTTTTTGCCGTTTCAACCGGTATTTCCTTATCGCCAATATATGCGACCACCCTGGCATCGCGGTAGCCGTTACGGTTTAGCAGACTGGCGTATTCCGCAGCGCTTTCAAAGGTAATAAATTTTCCTGTTAAATAAACAGTTGAGCCATCAGGAGCCTGTAAAATATCCAGACCATGATTGCCAACCACTCTCCTGTAAATTTCACCAGCTTCCTGCTTCAGGGGCTTTGCCGACCTGGTAACCTCGACCCTGAAAATCAGTGTTAAAGGTCCCGGTTCAACCTTGGATGGAGTTACAGCAGCCCGGATCTCCAGAGGCTTCGCTCCCCATTCCTTTTCAAGAAAAGCAGCCCTTTCAATTGAAACAGGTTTGCCATCAAGGACTGCAGTTATGAAAGAGTCCCTGAACCCCAACTGTTTTAACTTCAAAAGAGCTTTGCCTGCATCCGATGAAGTTCTGAACATACCTGCGAAATACCTGATTGAGCCTGACTGCGTTAAAGTGAAGCCCGCAACAGGAGTAACTCCCTTGAAAAAAGTTGATTGAACAGGCTTGCTAAATACACCCATCTGGATCCTGTAAATCAGTCCGGCAGGCATGGCCGCATCGATCTTAATAACCTGATCCCGGATCTTTACAGGATCAGTAATAATTTCAAAGGCCGATACTTCCCCGGATCCCGCAGTCTGATCCTGTTTCAGCTCCTGAACAGGAGTGACAGTCGCTGACGGCTGTTCAGAAGGCCTCCGGTATGCTTCCTGCTGCTGATTTACCTTTACCGGTAAAGGCTTTCCTGTTTTTGCTGAGTCTTTCAATACCGACAGGGCCGGAGATGCATTCAAAGACTTCTCATCTGCCAATTTCCGATATCTGGCAGCCTGAGCTTCGGTTTCGGTGATCTTTGATTTTGCAGAGGCTTTCATGGCTGGTGTAAGCCGGTCATATTCCTTTCGGTAAGCTTTGGCAAGAGCATCAAGCGAATCAGCTTTTACCTGGTAACCAAGAGCCTGGTCAAGCTGCATGTCATATTCTGCCGGCAGCTTCCGCGATTGGGTAGCGGGTTTGACAGCCGGCATTGTGTTCACAGGCTCCGCTGTCGCCATTCTTTCGGCTGTGGTCGGTTCAGAGCCGGTTTTAACAGAAGATCCCGCCGTAGAACCGGCCTGATCCCTTATCCTTCCTTTGCCTTCGTTGCATTCCTTGATCAACTGCTGAACACTATAATCCTTTGCCGCCTTTTTGCCTGTTTTATTAAGAAAAATACCGTAATTACTGATAGCATCAGGGAACCTTCCGGCCATCTGCTCTGCACGCGCCAGATAGTACCAGGCATCATCAGGGATATTCCTTATATCGAGCGATCCGCTTACAGCTTCCTGCAAAAGCCCGGCAGCAGTATCAGGAGACCTCTCAAGCCTGACCAGGCAGGCTCCCGCATAGTATTTGTACAACGGATCCCTGGAGTAATTCAGGAGAAGCTGGCTGAAATCAGCATATGCCTTCTCATAGTCCCCCTTTTCGAAAAGGCTCAGAGCCTCCTCCCGCGAAGGTTTCAGGGGGGCATTCTGCGCACAGATGTCAGGTGAATTCATCAGTGCAACAGCACATGACAACAAAAGCGCGAACCAATGTACCCGCATGATTGCAGCCTTCCGGTAAATATTATTAAAAAGGTTATTATCAATTAAATATGACATCAGGGTATTTATATTTACAACGTTCTGTGTTGATAATAATTGTTTATAATTCAATACGAAAACTATTCAAACTTCGTAAATTTACCTTTAATAACAAAATCCGGAAGCCATGGCAGAATTAAAAGAAGGAATGAAAGCCCCTTATTTTGAGGGCACGGATCAGGACGGGAAAACTGTGAAACTGTCAGACTTCGCTGGCAGGAAAGTGATCCTTTATTTCTATCCGAAAGATAATACACCGGGCTGCACTGCCGAAGCCTGCAGTTTGCGGGATAACTACAAAAGCCTCATTGACAAAGGCTTTGCGGTTATCGGTGTGAGCATGGACTCTGAAAAATCGCACAAAGGTTTCGCTGAAAAATATTCTCTTCCCTTTCCGCTTATTGCCGACACATCGAGGAAAATTCTCAATGATTACGGTGTATACAGGCAGAAAATGCTATATGGGAAAAGCTTTTTGGGAATAGTAAGGACCACCTTTGTAATAGACGAAAAAGGGATCATTGAAAAAATAATTTCGAAAGTAGAGACAAAAAATCACGCTGACCAGATAATTAACATGTACCAACCATAAAACCAATAGTATGAGTATCGAAAGAAAAGAAATCAACAAGGACAAACTTAAAGCACTTGAGATCACCCTTGGCAAAATTGAGAAGGATTTTGGCAAGGGGACAATAATGAAGCTGGGGGACCAGCCGATCGACAACATCCAGGTCATATCGACAGGATCGATCGGGCTTGATGCGGCTCTCGGGATCGGTGGATTTCCAAGGGGGCGTGTCATCGAGATATACGGACCCGAAGCTTCAGGTAAGACCACCCTGGCAATCCATGCAATTGCCGAAGCTCAAAAGAATGGCGGTATCGCCGCAATAATCGATGCCGAGCATACATTCGACAGGAATTATGCCGAAAAACTCGGGGTCGACGTCGAAAATCTTCTTATCTCACAACCGGATAACGGCGAACAGGCACTTGAGATTACTGATAACCTGATTCGGTCTGGCGCACTCGACATCATAGTTATCGACTCAGTTGCCGCGCTCACGCCCAAAGCTGAGATAGAAGGCGAAATGGGAGACTCCAAAATGGGCCTGCAGGCACGGCTGATGTCGCAGGCGCTCAGAAAGCTGACAGCCAACATCAGCAAAACCAACACTTCATGCGTATTCATTAACCAACTCAGGGATAAGATCGGGGTAATGTTCGGCAATCCCGAAACAACAACCGGCGGAAACGCACTTAAATTCTACGCCTCGGTAAGGGTGGACATACGCAGGACGAACCAGATCAAGGAGGGTGAGGATATTGTCGGGAACCGGACAAGAGTAAAGATCGTTAAGAACAAACTTGCTCCGCCCTTCAAGAAAGCCGATTTCGATATACTTTACGGCGAAGGCATTTCACAGCTCGGAGAAATAGTTGACCTCGGGGTCGACTTCGACATCGTCAAAAAGAGCGGCTCGTGGTTCAGCTATGGTGACACAAAACTCGGACAGGGAAGGGATGCGGTAAAACAAATCATCAGGGATAATCCCGAGCTGTATGATGAACTGAAAGGCAGGATAAGCGAGGCTCTCAAAAAGCAGTAATAAAATATAATTCAAAAATGAAAAAACCTCTTTACCTTTTGATGATCGCGGTCATCGGGGTTTTGTTTTCGTGTAACCCGAAAACAGAAACCAGGCAGGAACAGAAAGCAGTTGCTGAAATAAATCCTCAGCTGACAGCAGAGGAAAAAGCCGGAGGAGTAATGACTCCGGAAATAATACTGAAATTCGGACGGCTTTCGACTTTTGCTCTTTCACCTGACGGATCTTCAGTATTGTATTCCGTGACAAAAATTGATCTGGACTCGGAAAAACGCCAGACAAATATTTACAGGATACCTGCCGCGGGAGGAGATCCTGTCCGGCTGACTATTGAAGGCGGAGATTCGCCGCAGTGGTTTGACAGCGGCAAAAAGATCGCGTTCGTAAGGAACGGAGAACTCTTTGCCATGAATCCCGATGGTTCAGCCCAGGAGAAAATACCGGGGATTTCGAATTTTGAGATCTATAATATTTCACCCAATAGCAACAGGATCTATTTTACCAGAAGGGTAAAGCTTGATCAGACCGCAAACGAAAAGTATGATCTGCCCGATGCCAGGGTAAGGATCATCAACGACCTCATGTACAGGCATTGGAATTACTGGAGTGACTACTCGTACAGTCATATTTTCGTTGCTGATTTCAATGGTACTTCGGTTTCGGGAGAAAAGGATATAATGGAGGGACAGAAATTCGAGTCCCCGCTGTCACCCGACTTTGATGAAGGTGAAATAGCATGGAGCCCCGACGGGAAATACATCGCTTATACTTCTAAAAGACTCAGGGGCGTGGATGATGCCCTGAGCA
>JBAVOD010000267.1:0-4636 GCA_049691735.1 Bacteroidales bacterium | reverse complement strand
GAATAATATAACCGGATTGGATTATAATCTCTGACAACTATTTATCTAAAAGCTTGATGACATTGCTATATATTGTTTATTTTTAGATCCTAAACTATTTCAAACATAATGGCAATCATCAGACAATCTGATATCGCGAAAGAGTTAAATATCTCACGTGTAACAGTTTCCAAAGCATTGCGCGATCACCCTGACATTTCACCGGCAATGAAGAAAAAAATTAACATTGTTGCCAGAAAAATGGGATATATTCCAAACTTGATTGCCCGACAATTAAATTCGCGAAAAACATTTACAATTGGCATAGTTGTTCCGGACCTCGAAAACAGTTTCTTCTCATATATGGTCGATAGCATGATTGATTATGCTACAGGGAGTAATTATTACGTCATCCTTACTGTCTCGCGCGAAAAAGAAAAAATCGAGAAGCAGAATATTGAAAACCTTATCGGAATGAGGGTTGACGGATTGCTGGTTTGTCTTTCACAAGAAACAACAGACCGGCATATATTTAAAACTGTCAAAAAAATGAAGATACCGTTAGTGTTTTTTGACAGGGCTTTTGAGAATATAAATTTTTCTAAAGTTGTGTTTAATGACAAACCGGGAGCTATTGATTCAGTCAATTGTATCATCAGGGAAGGGTATACCAAAATTGCAAATTTAGCAGGGTTTTCAAAAACAAATATAGGAAAGGAGAGGAGTGAAGGATTTATTGAAGCACTGACTAAAAATAAAATTTCTGTTCATAAGGAATGGATAATTGAGGGCGGCTTTGAACTTGAAGATGGTTATAAATCGTTTAAAAAGCTGAATAGTCTGGGAAATCTGCCTGAAGTTATTTTTGCAGTTAACGACAGGGTGGCCCTTGGCGCCTTTAAAGCTGCAAAAGAAGCGGGTCTGAGGATACCAGAGGATATTGGAATATTCGGTTTCGGATTTAATGAGATCACCGATTTTTTTGATCCGCCGTTAACAGTAATTAATCAGGATCCGAGAAAAATGGGATTGGAAGCGGTTAAACTTCTGATAAATGAGATTGAGAATAATACCAAAGGCGTCAGGAGCAAAATAAATATTGAAGAAGAATTTCACTGGGGAAAATCAGTAAGGCGAATGTTGAAATGATGAGGTGAATCTCAGTCCCTGCTTTTAAAGCTCCTGACATTTAGGACAAAAGTATACAGCACCAATTTATCCTTTAAACATTTTGTTATAAATACGAGTAAAACTGACACTAAGTTAGGCTATTATCATCCCATAGGCAAGATTTTCTCAGGGAGCAAAAAACATTCTTCAATCGCCAATCCTTTTATTTCTTCTATTACTTTTGCAGCTTCGTTCTTATGAACAAAAGCAGAAAAATATGGCATTGGCTGGCTGTTGTACTTCTATCCCTGATATGGGGTACCAGCTATATTCTGATGAAAAAAGGGTTACGGTCTTTTTCGGCTTATCAGCTGGCTTCGCTCAGAATACTGATTTCATTCGTATGTCTCTTACCTGTCGCTCTGCATAATCTTTCAAAATTCAATAAGAAAAATTTCATTTCTATTCTTATAATAGGATTCTTTGGAAGTGGAATTCCTGCTTTCCTTTACCCCCTTGCCGAAACAAGGATAGACAGTTCTCTTACCGGCATGCTGAACTCTTTAAGCTCTGCATTTACTATGTTAATAGGTATTGTATTTTACAAAAGGAAGGGAATCAGGTCGCAGATAGCCGGAGTGTTCCTGGGGTTTGCCGGAGCGGCAGGACTGCTTTATAGTGGCTCCTTAACTATTAATTACTATGGTCTGTTTGTAGTGCTTGCAACCGTTATGAACGGATTCACCAATAATGAGGTAAGCAAGGTAGAAGGATTGAGAGGATTAGAGATTACCGCGCTTTCCTTCCTTGTTGTGAGTCCTTTCGCATTGACTCTGCTTCTGAGTACAGACTTAAAAGCCGTACTTCTCACGCCTCACTGGCTTCTTAATTTCGGCTATATAGCAATCCTTTCGGTTGTCGGCACCGCCATTGCCAATGTAATATATTATTTTCTTATCAGGGATACTTCACCTGTGGTTGCCTCGGTTGTGGCATATTTCATACCAATTGTGGCAACGCTGTGGGGACTTTCAGATAATGAGCTCCTGGCACCCGCTATGTTTTTATCGTTACTGCTTATCCTGGCAGGTGTTTACCTGATCAACAGACCGGGCACCGTGCGAAAAATTAAGAAAATGCCTGAATGATCACGCATTTTTTGAACACTCTCCGCACAATTCTGTCAGTGTTACAAAACCGGAAAGCGGGCACTGAAGCAGCGCTGGCGTCGATAAATTGTTCCGAAGCTGAAAAGTAGTCCCTGTGCAGACTTTTTGCATTGATTCTGAGCCACATACCAGGGCGAGTTTACAACCCGACACCCGGATTCGCACAGCTACACGCAACAAACATTCTGCAACTTGACAAATTTCTGCCTCCGAGTTAACTGAGGGGAAAATCGATTGGACCCTTTGTCAAAGCTTTATAAGTTTATTTTATTCGTCTGTAATAATCACAAGGATCAACCTGATAGTCTATAAAGGGATTGACAAGTTCAATCGTATTACAATCATGAAATTTAATGTAATAGTATGGAAATGTGTACTGAGAATTTTTAAAGACAATTGAATAAAAGTCTTGATTGTAAGGTCTAAAGCTAAAAACAGAAGAGACGATCAATTGATTTCTATAATATTGAGTGAATGTTGAATCAGGGGTTATTTCCAATTTTGTTGTCTCCAGAAAAGATTGTGCCATATAACCACTGCAAGGACTTGAAATACTTTGCCAGGTACCTATTATACTTACATTTGAAACTTGAGGACAAGTTGTAAAAAATTCGGAGTTGCCGTATCCTGTATTTCCAAGGTGGGTGGCATACGCCCTTACATAATATTTTGTATTTGGATCAAGATTTGTTATTGTTGTGGAGAATGTCCTGTTACTAACATTCGCAATTGTCTTATTGTCTGTTAATGATGGATTTTCATTAGTGCTCCAGCAAAATCCATATTCAGTCATATCTGATTTTTCATCAGGATTCAATGCGCCAAATAGTATTGCAGAGGTTTGATTGACAATACAATAAGGGTAAGTATTGACATTGGGTATCAATGGGATTGTAGGACTATCCTCGCTATTGCAGCCAATTAACGTAATTAAAAGGACAGCTCTTATTCTAAAATGTGTCATATAGGTATTTAATTAACCTTTGAGCTTAGCTTTCAAAACATAAATCCATGGGTATGCAGGTCCCATAGCAGTGCAGGGTCCTAATTCAGTATTCTGTATTTTTCTAAAGTCTAAGATGATCGAAAGTCCTGCAATTTGAAGATTATCAGGTAAATTTTTTGCTATAAAAATTGCTGAGCTAGTTGGTTGATCTGCAATTTCATTTACACTATCAAGATTTGTAGTAAATCTTACATAAAATATTCCACAGTCTGGGTTTGGTCCAATTACTTCCGCTTCAAATGGATAATCCTTGTCATTAATTGAAGGCTTATCATTTTTTGTGCAGGACGTAATTGCAACGAGTAAAAAAAATAGATAGAAGAATGATTTCATGGTTAAAGACGCTAGTTGCAGTATTTTAGGTTCAAAAATCATTCCAAACTGAATCATGAATCTTATCCTTATTGAATTTTTGGGGAGGGCCAGGGAGGGGCACATAAGGTTGCCGAAATTCATAATTTGAATAACATGCGAAACTCAAATTATTTATTGATAATCTGAAGGTTTGCAAAGTCGCCATCGGAAGTATTTCCAACCCATAATCCAATTTTACCTGTTATTCTATCATTTAATTTGTCTATGACCAAACAAGGTTCAGAATTATCATTTACATAGACTGTCACTTTAGGATATTGAACAACAATTTTAGCATGAAACCATTCATTCCCATTGGGAGCAGGAATAACTGATTTTTCATATTTTCCATTATATTTTTCTCTTAAGACAGACCAGGTATAGTCAGGGTGTGAAACATATTGAATTGCATGAATCTTGCGAACAGGATCTGTGGATTGAAAATTAAATGGGCGAAAATAGATTGCATCCAGTGTTTCATTATTTAATCCATGGAAGGCGACGCCTACGAAGCTTTGCTGCACAACGTCTTTACCTTTAATATCAAGTTCGATTGTACCATTTGAGAATTCCACTCCCTTTAACCAGGCTATTCCATCGCCTGCATTTTTTGAAAAACGAATGCCTTTTTTATCAGTCTCAGAGAATTGAGATAATTGCCTGTTAAATGGTTCAATCTTTCCGTCCTTAAATAAATTAAACAGGTCATATTTAACTGATTGTACCTGGCCTGTTGTATTCAGGATGCTGAGTAGTCCAAATATCGTAACAAAGGAGAATCGAGCAGTCATTTGTTTTTTCATTTTCTTGGTTTTGATTATTACTTAATCCTTGTTATATATTTCAGATATAGTTTATTCCGTTATAATCTTCATGTTTCAGTGTTTTTCTGCCACTATAAAGCTAATAGTCATTCCATTAAAAAATAATATTTCAGCTTTAACGATTTTAAAATTCTGCCTGTTTATTAATTGTTCTATATCAGAAGTTGTAAACATATTCAGATATAAAGGAAAAA
>JBAVOD010000266.1:0-2470 GCA_049691735.1 Bacteroidales bacterium | reverse complement strand
GCATTAACGATGCCTGCATATTGTTCCGGAGTAAGGTTATGGTTCATGGGTTCATTATCAATCTGGAAATATTTTACATCATAGGGTTCGGGATGTCCGTACGAAGCTCTGAGTTTTCCCAATCCGGTAGTGATGGGATCGTTCAGATAATGCACCCAATCCATTGCATATTGCACATCTTCCGGATCTGTGTCTGTGGCCGGAAGAACAATAAGCGGTTGCGTGTTTAACTGCCTGCAGAACTCCATAAACTCATCAGTTCCAAAACCATAATAGTCTGAATAACCACCCCATATCATATTGGGATGATAGCGACGTGATGCTAATGGACCGATTCCGTCCTTCCATCTGTAGATCGAGGCATATGATCCGCCGGGCCATCTTATGAAAGGAGGCTTCAGACTATCAATTGCGCCAAACAGGTCAGGGCGCAACATTCCGCTTTTACGGATATCTTCGCGCATCAGCGATACAAAATCCAGAAGAAGGCCGGATGTTCTCCCGGCTTCAATCTCCATTGATGATTGAGGATCTGTTTTTGTACAGTAAAACGAAAAAGGCACCTCTTTCCATCCTTTGCCGGAGACTTTCAGAGGTATCTCCTTAATCAACCTGCCTGAGTTATCTTTAAATCTGAGGGTGAGCTTCGGGGAACCATCAATGCTATTTACCCGGAGGGAACCGTTATAGGTATATCCTTCCTGTAAATAAATGCGACCCTGACGGATCCCTGCTGAAGTCTTCCTTATTTTAAAACGGATACTCTTTTCTCCATTTTTAAAATTTGTATCAACTACAGTTACTGACCCATTTTCTCCGTATGGCTCCCAGTAAGTTTCAAAATCCTTCCCCTCGAATCCGTTTCCCCGCACCTGTTCAGCATAGAGTCCGTCAACCACAGAATGATTTATATGTTCAAGGAACTGGCCATATACACCTTCGCTGATCTTTCCGGCAGGTCTGTCTGTATCAACAAGTAAAACAGATACTCCCGGGCCCGCCGGAACGGGCCCCGACTCCTGGGAGTATGTTATGCGGCAAACGAAGATGAGCAAAATCGCACAAAGTACTTTAGGACTTCTTAAAAACATGTACATGTTATTTATCAGTTTTCACTTCATTTAAATAATCTCGGAGCGAAATCATTAAGGCTTCTGCGCCAGGTAAGCCATTCGTGTGCAGTGCCCATTGATTCAAAATAAACCACGTTCCTGATACCGTAGGCAGTCAGTTTTTCAGCCGATTCTTTTGCGCCCATATTTTCTTCGGAACCAACACTGATATAAAGCAGCTTCATCTGTTTGTTGAATGCAGCGGCATCTTTAAAAACACCATTAAAAGCTGTTTCAACCGTAGTATTTCCGCGGAACCCGAAAAAACCGCTGAAAGCACCCATCCATGCAAATTTATCCATATTGCCGAAAACAGTAGAAGTGGTCTGCATGCCGCCTCTCGACAATCCTGCCATAGCCCTGTGTTCCTTGTCGGTATAGGTACGGAAAGTTTTATCGATGAAAGGAATAAGATCTTTGATATAAATATCGGTTATATTTCCGGAAGCTGTACGAACATCGGAATTGGTTTTAATATCTCCGCTGGGCATCACTACTATCATAGGTACTGCTTTCCCCGATGCAATCAATCCGTCCATAATGTTTGCCATGTGTCCCTGAATTGACCAGCCATTTTCGTCTTCACCCCATCCGTGGACAAGATAAAGGACGGGATAGTTTTTCTTTTGATCTTTTTCATAGTCAGCAGGAACATAAACATTGATATGACGGGCCAGACCATTGATATCTGACCAGTAATCAATGGAATGAATCTGTCCGTGAGGTATGTTTTTATTGAACCGGTAATAATCTCCTTCCGGACCTTCAGGGATTTCTATTCCTGATGATTCCCAGTTGCTTCCGAAATAGGCCTCGGATCCCCGGTCCATTACCGGAACACTGTCGATTGCAATGGCATAGTAATGAAAACCTACTACCAGCGGATCAGTTGTGATCCACCAGACGCCTTTTTCATCCTTTTTCATAGTTTTATTTCCGCCCAGCTGAAGCTGAACAGATTTTGCATCAGGAGCCACTACTCTGAAAATAGCCTGACGCGTCTGTGCATTGACACCCGGGTAGACCGAAATAAAAGTATTGGTCGAAGCAGGCTTAAAGCCTTCCGGAAGTGGTTCTATCTGCGGAGCACGCATTCTGCCAGGCTGGGCTGACGCTAGACCACAAATCAAAATTGCGGTAATAAAAACAACTCTTTTCATAATTTAAAATTTAACGGGTTTAAGAGAAATAAATTTAAGATCTGTTTTGATCACGGGTTATATCTATTCCCGGGTACCAGTTAATCACCGGAAACCGGGAGTGAACACCACCCCAAATAATGTGTGAAAGAAATACACTTTTGACGAACCTCTTTAACGTTTAATGATCAAAAACTTTAAATTTTCGTTCAAATTCAG
>JBAVOD010000265.1:0-1894 GCA_049691735.1 Bacteroidales bacterium | reverse complement strand
TCCGGCTTTTGAATATCAAGCCTTATCCTGATATTGTCGCTGTTGATGTCTTCGGGGTAAAGGTCTATCAGGTATGAGTTGGTCCTGTCCTCAACCAGTCTTATTTTATATCCCTTCCTGTAGATTGTAAAAATGGACGATGGACGGGTCTGGAATGATTCATCGTTCTTTTCCGGCTTTGTAATGGTGACCTCTTTTTCATCAGGGAGATAATTCCACGATGTTTCCCCGTTGAACCAGATTATATTGCCGGGCAGGTCAAGCCTGTACTTATCCTTCTTAAGAATTATGGAGCCTTCATCGGTTTTGGTGGTGCCATCTGTCTGATCGGTGGTTATCAGGTCAAATTTCATTGAAACCGATGGTGCTGCAAGCGCCCGGGCTGAAAACCTGTCAAGGATCTTTACCGCTTCGGCATCCTTCTGGGAGAAGAGGGTAGATGCAGGTAACAGGAGAAAAAGAAATATTGCTGATCGTTTCATATCAGGTTTTACTCAAGGCTCTTCAAAATCTGTTCCAAACGGCTGTAATCTGAACACATCACGTCACGTGCCTTGCTTCCTTCGAATGGTCCCACAATGCCTGCAGCCTCCAGCTGGTCGATAATCCTCCCTGCCCTGTTATAGCCGATTGAGAGCTTTCGCTGGATAAGTGAAGTAGATCCCTGCTGATGCTGGACCACAAGACGTGCAGCCTCCTCGAACATCGGATCTCTTTTATGCAGATCTATTTCCAGGTTGCCGCCGTCACTGTCGTCGATATATTCCGGAAGATGCATGGCATCAGGATAACCCTGCTGCGATCCGATAAACTCAGTAAGCTCTTCGATTTCAGGCGTGTCGATGAATGCACATTGTACTCTCACAGGCTCGGCACCGCTCGAAACGAGCATATCACCCCGGCCGACAAGCCTGTCGGCCCCGGTTGCATCTATAATTGTCCTTGAGTCAATTGACGAAAAGACCCTGAAAGCGATACGGGTCGGGAAATTTGCCTTTATAAAGCCGGTGATAATGTTGGTTGATGGCCTCTGGGTCGAAATAATGAGGTGGATACCTGTCGCCCTGGCAAGCTGGGCAAGCCTTCCGATAGGTGGTTCAATCTCCCTGCCGGCCGTCATGATAAGATCGGCAAATTCGTCGATTATGAGAACAATGTAGGGAAGGTACCTGTGGCCTTTTTCAGGATTGAGCCTTCGGGCAATGAACTTCTCGTTATACTCTTTCATATTGCGTGCCTGGGCCCCTTTAAGCAGTTCAAGCCGGTTGTCCATCTCGATGCACAGCGAGTTCAGCGTATTGATCACTTTCTGGGTATCGGTGATGATCGCATCCTCCTCACCCGGCAATTTAGCCAGGAAATGGCGCTCTATCTTGGCATAAAGCGGCAGCTCTACACGTTTAGGATCGATCAGGACAAACTTGACCTCGGCCGGATGCTTCTTATACAGAATGGAAGTTATTATTGCATTGATCCCCACCGACTTTCCCTGCCCGGTGGATCCTGCAACCAGGAGATGAGGCATTTTTGTAAGGTCAACTATGAACGGATCGTTCGTTATTGTTCTTCCCAGTGCAAGTGCCAGATCAAACTTCGCTTCCTGGAAAGCCTTCGACATTATCAGTGACCTCATGGAGACGATCTCAGGCTTCTTGTTAGGCACTTCGATCCCAACGGTTCCCCTTCCGGGGATCGGTGCTATGATCCGGATCCCAAGCGCCGACAGGTTCAGGGCAATATCGTTCTCGAGCGATTTGATACGCGCCAGCCTGACACCCCGCTCAGGCACTATCTCATAGAGAGTTACCGTCGGACCAACAGTGGCGGAGATCTGCCTTATAGCTATCTTATGGTCACCCAGCGTTTTGATTATGTTCTCCTTGTTCTCGAAAAC
>JBAVOD010000264.1:0-2780 GCA_049691735.1 Bacteroidales bacterium | reverse complement strand
GGGCAACAGGCAGAATGGAAACAGCAACAATAAGCGACCATCTCAGATCGACAACGCTGTCCCAGTATTTATCAAAAACTATCTCTGCAACAATACAGAATCCAGATAATAAGACCAATGCTGAAGCGATGATATTCAGCCCTTTAAAACTGGCTGCTTTATAGAGAACGATAACAGCACCTACCGAAAGAAATGCTGCAGTTGCAAGAGGAAGACCAACCGGAAAGAACCATTTCCTGCCCGGAGTTATCAGGCTAATCAGATAAAGGGCCGCCAGGACGGTAAAAAACTGCAGGACGACTATTGTAAGAGTTCGCTTGTATGCGTACAGGTAAAGTGTAAGGATCACCCAGGCCGACAACAACGATACATCGGAGTAGAGTGACCAGTTCAGCCCTTTTCCCGTTAAAAAGTCAAGGAGAGTACAGACTGCGATCCCAAGGAATGCTATTACTCCGCTTAATTCCCAGAAATATCTTCTGTTTTCTTTCCTTAGAATCTGAATGATGTCGGAAGGATGATTACCTGAAGCATTCTCCTTTTCATCAGTACTGCGCGGGTCCTTACCGCATAGAGGGCAAACCTTTAATCCATCCTCCAGTTCGACGCCGCAGTTGACGCATATAATCATATCCTGTGTTTTTAGTTGTTATTCAAAATCCTGACATGAATGCCGGCATCAGTAAAATGCCTGAAAATATTCCGTTCAAGTTCATTTGACTCTGTGATATTACAGAAACAAATCCTGAGATCGTCTTTATATGAGATCATGGCACAGCCTGCTTTAACTTTAGTGTTAGGCGGCGGTGGGATGAGTTCGAATGAATCGATCATCTCCTCCATTTCCCGGGGAAGGGTCACCTTACCCAGATTAGTGACCAGACCTGACCAGCGTTTTGCAGCAAGACTCCTGTAAACTGCAGCAGTGACGAGTTTCTTGATGAACAAAGGCATTATCCTTACTATCAAAAGTTTTTCATAGCTGACATTCGACGACAGAAACCTTGATATCTGTTTGATTTCGGTGATTATCTGCAACTGGTGATGAACCAATTTGCATATTTCCTCAAAAGTGTAGGTTCCAAGTCTTACATCTAATTCAGGCAGCACGAAAAGTGAAAAATTGCGCATCGTCCTTGTGGGAAATTTCTTCCTCATGTTAACAGGAACTTCGATCCTCAGGACTTTTCGCATTTCTTTTCTTCCTTTCGGCCTGCTTGCAATAAAGATCTTCTGAAGTGAAAAAAAATAGACAGAAACAACATACTCCGTTATCGACACTCCATACCTTCGCGACACCTCAAGGATGTCACCTACTTTGATGTCGGCACGAAGCACCCTTAACCTTGGCCTCTCATTTAATTTAAAGGGGAGATGCCACGCTTTTACAACCTTCGACGGTGGAGGAAGCTTCTGAAAAAACCTGTTGTATCCGTCTTCGTATTCTTCTTCGGATACAGGCGTCCCGGGCAGGATTATATCACCGGGTGAACTGATTTTAATGCCTGTGAGAGTCAGGTAAGAGTAAAGCAGGGATTTCAGATATTCAATTGCACCGCCGCCATCGGTAAGTATATGAGTGAACTCAACTGAAATCCTGCTGCCCTTGATTATCACCCTGTACAAAGGCTCATTTTTTCTATTGATGGCAAAAGCGGTACACGGGATCTCTTCATCAGCCTGAATCCTGGGTGGCTGATTTATATATTCGAGGAAAGGCCAGAATATGCCGCTTCCGAGGGAAACGCTGAAATAGGGAAATCTTTGCGAAGTCAATCTCACAGCCTCACTGATGGCTGTGTATCTCACTGGTTCTTTAAGTGATGCAGTTATCCTGAAAACAGAGGTAAGATCTTCTGAAATAATCGCCGGAAACAGTTTAGCAGCATTATCAAGCTTCAGCCAGCCACGTTCCTGAAAAGATTTCGTATTAATAGTTACACTTAATTTGAATGTAAAGATAATCTATTGTAAAAATTACTGATCCCGGTATAAATGTATATGACAGGTATATTTATGAAAACGGCGCCTTAATTAAATTACCTGGAATGCTTTTTAAAAAATAGCCAGATGACTTCATTGGCATCAATATCACGGCTGGTTTTTCCAATGAGCCATACAGGAAGGTACTGAGTACCGCCCGGCCAGGTATGTCCGCCGCCATGTACTTCATACAGGATCACTTCTGATCCTTCCTGACCGTTAAGATATTGCTTCAACGTTACCGTTGTACCATCTTTGGGATCCCTGTCGGGCTGTTCGGAAACAACAGGGGTGGCCGAACACATATTATGGTTTACCCAGAACCCTACGGATTCATCCACCGACAGGACCTTGCCCAGCTTGGTCCTGTGGAAATGGCCGTAAATTTCGCCCCCTTCATATGGGACCAGCGGATCGTCAGTATTATTAATTGCCAATACTGAGACCGGCCCTGAAGGTGAGCATGTCGGATAGAGCATGCTGGGAATATTCCCGTCGACAGGTGCAATGGCAGTTATCTTATGAGATAATTCGCAGGCCAGGCGATATGACATAATGGCCCCGTTTGAAATACCGGTAACATATACCCTTTTCGGATCTATGTTATACCCGCTAATCATGGAGTCTATTAAGGCAGACACAAAGCCGACATCATCAATATTGTCCCTGTGGGCACGGTCGTTTACTTCTTCGTCCATTCTGCCGTCATTCCAGTTCAGCTCTATTCCATCGGGATATACTATTATAAATCCGTCCTTATCGGCCATTTTATTTAAGCCCTTATGAGTAAGGAGGAT
>JBAVOD010000263.1:0-5110 GCA_049691735.1 Bacteroidales bacterium | reverse complement strand
GAGCAGAAATACAACCATTTGGCTTCAAAATACCCTGAGCTGAAAGAATTTAAGAAAGCATTTAATCTTGATATAACCTGAAACCTCTGTCAGGAAACCCAGCCAGATGAAAAAAAAATCGCTGTTTCTGCTAATTATGCTTTTTGCCGGTTGTGCCGGCGTATCCTATGGGCAGGCCGTTATCCACAACAAAATGTTAACCGGCGTATGCTATGCAGGGAACAAGGTTAACAGGATCTATATACCACCGCCCAAACGCTTTACCGACAGCAAGGGAACTTCAGGGGGCGGAAAAATCAACGTGATCTATTCGGGATTTACTGCCGATGCGAAGGCTGCGGTGGCATACGCCGTCAGCATTCTTGAAGCATTGCTACCGCCCGATCTGAACATGACGGTCAAAACATCGTGGACCGAAATATCAACAATTGGCGTTCTGGGCAATTCATCAATAACAGGTTTCGTGGCCGGATGGTCGATCGATGGACAGAATCCTGCAGCATTTTATCCGGTGACGGTTGGTGAGAAGATAGCGGCCAAAAGCCTTAACGAAGATTATGAGGCTGATGTTGAGCTCATTCTTAACAGCACAGCAAAATGGTACCTGGGCACTGACGGGCGCACTCCTGTAACCAGGTACGACCTGGTCACGGTGGTTTTGCATGAACTGTGCCATGGTCTCGGTTTTTTTGACAGCATGGGGGTGAGCGGTTCCACAGGTTACTACGGAATAGGCTCAGCCCCGTTAATCTACGATACGTTCGTGGCAAACCTGCTTCAACAGAGGCTAACCGACACAACGATCTTTGAGCAGAATTCTGCAGCTCTGTACCGTGAGATGATTGGAGGACAACTCTACTTTGACGGACCGCTGACCCGTAATTTCCTGGGTACAAAGCGGGCGGAACTTTTTTCCCCATCAACCTGGGACTCCGGATCAAGCGTCTCTCACCTTGATGAAGCCAATACCGAACAGGTTAATGCCCTCATGACACCCTACCTTGACTTCGGAGAGGCAATCCATGATCCCGGCAGCCTCACATTTTCAATCCTTGGAGACGTCGGATGGATCAATACAAGGATAGTTACTGCAAAAAATAAGGATACTGAGGAACTTCTTACGCAACTTGATATAAGTGCTTCGATCAGGTCGGATACGACCTATAACAGGGACATGGTGGGCCTGGTATATTCATACGACGGTTTCAATTCGCGCGACTCTCTCATCATGAACCAGATTTCAACGGACAACTACGAAGCGACTGTGCCGGTACCTTCGTATAATATGCGGGTAGACTATTTTATCTATGCCGTCGACAGATTCTCACGGATCTACAGGTCCCCCTCCCTGGCTGAAAAAAGACCTAACAGTATCTATGTGGGCATCGACACTGTAAAACCTGTAATATTACATACGCCACCCGATTATTTTTTCGAGAATATCGATTCGGTACTCTTTGATGCAAAAGTGGCCGACAATCTCGCGATCGACACAGTGTATGTGGAGTATTCCGTCAACAGTATACCTGCAGGCACTTTCGGACTTACATCCGCCGGCGGGGATAAATACACTGCAAAATTCAATGTCAGGCCCGAATCACTTAAGGGTGGGGATATCCTGAACTACAGGATCGTGGCAGTGGACAAAGCTTCAGGCAGGAATATGAGAATGCTGCCGGCCACAGGTTATTATGATATCAGAATTGAAGCCCTGCTACCTTCGCTCGGATCCTACTCAACTGATTTTACGGATGCTGCAGATGACTTCTTCAATTCCGGCCTTGAGATAACCAAGCCACTCAATTTTAAGAGTAACGGACTTCACTCCGGACATCCCTACAAAAGTCCTGAGGAAGACAACAAAACACTTGATTTCAGCTCGGTACTTCGTCACCCGATCATATTCAGCCCGTCCGGAATGGTTATCTCCTTCAGGGAAGTTGTCCTTGTTGAACCGGGAGCTGAGGGGTCCGTTTTCGGATTCTCCGATTTTTACGATTATGTGATCGTCGAGGCTTCGGATGACTTTGGCAAATCTTGGTTTGCACTGGCCGACGGCTATGACAGCAGGGTAAATTCCGCGTGGGAGTCGGCTTACAACGGCTCAATCGATGGACAGAACTCCACGTACGCAGGCAAGGAATCAATGATGCTTGAACACTGGATCTACCCCCGGATAAATGACAGGGTAGCTGATGGGGACTCGCTGCTTATCAGGTTCAGGCTATTCTCAGATCCTTATGCAAACGGATGGGGATGGGCAATAGATGATCTGAAGATCAATCCGCTGGTTGATGAGGTCGGGGAAGTACCGGACAACAGCATAAGGATATACCCCAACCCGGGGAATGGGTTCGTTACGATCGTGCACGATGGCCCTGCCGGTTCACTGCCTGTAACGATAAGGGTTTTCAACTCCCGCGGACAGCCGGTTTTAAATAGCCTGCCTTCAATTGAAAATCAGATGAAAATTGATATTTCGCATCTGGCCCGGGGACTATACCTTATAGTAATTGACTATGGGAACCGGATAAAAACAGTCAAATACAACCTTATAAAGTAGGATAAGTAAGAACCCCTTGCAGGTATGATTTTTGTACCTTCCTATCCAAAAAAATCGCTAATTTTGCGGGAAATTTGCAGATTCAGTAAAAACACTACAAATGAATGTAATAAATAAGGTACTTACGCTGTTTCTCGGCAACAAATATGAAAGGGACATGAAGGAAATTGCTCCCTATGTTGAGCGGGTCCACATTGAATTCGCTAAGCTGGCAAATCTGTCGAATGACGAACTGAGGCAGCTTACCGTGGAGCTGAAAAAGGAGATCCATGCTGAAATAGAAACCGAGGAAAATGAAATTAAAGCCCTTAAGATCAAGGCTGAAACCGATGAAGATGTAAATGTAAAGGAAGAATTATATGGTAAGACCGACAAACTCGAAAAACTGATTCTTGAAAAGCTTGAAAAGAAGCTGGATGACCTTGTCCCCAGAGCTTTTGCCATTGTCAAGGAAACAGCCCGCCGGTTCAAGGAAAATGAATATCTCGAGGTAACGGCTGAGCAATACGACAGGGATCTGGCAGCAACCCGTGAAAGCATTACTATAAACGGCGACAAGGCAATCTGGAAGAACAGGTGGATGGCAGGCGGTAATGAGATTGTATGGGATATGGTCCATTACGACGTGCAGCTTATCGGAGGAGTGGCTTTACACAAGGGGAAAATTGCTGAAATGGCTACCGGTGAGGGTAAGACAGTAGTGGCAACTTTGCCCGTGTTCCTTAATGCTCTTGCCGGCAGAGGGGTCCATATTGTAACTGTCAATGATTACCTTTCAAAACGTGACTCGGAATGGATGGGTCCCATTTATGAATTTCATGGACTTAGAGTTGATTGCATAGATAAGCACCAGCCAAACTCACCCGATAGAAGGAAAGCCTATAATGCCGACATAACATTCGGCACAAACAACGAGTTCGGGTTTGACTACCTCAGGGATAACATGGCTATCAATCCCGAAGATCTGGTTCAGAGAAAACACCATTATGCAATAGTCGACGAGGTTGACTCGGTCCTTATCGACGATGCCCGTACACCGCTCATCATATCAGGTCCGACAGCCAAAAGCGATACCCAGCAGTTCGATGAGCTGAAACCAAAGGTTGATAAACTCGTCACTGCCCAGAAAAAGCTTGTCACTCAAGTACTTGCAGATGCCAAACGGCTTATTACCGAAGGTAAGAATGATGAGGGCGGACTTCTTCTCCTGAGGGCTTATAAAGGGTTGCCCAAGAACAAGGCGCTTATCAAATTCCTCAGCGAGGAAGGGAACAAGACCCTGCTGCAGAAGACTGAGAATTTTTACATGCAGAACAACAGCAAGGAAATGCACAAGGTAACCGATGATCTTTATTTTATAATCGATGAGAAAGCCAACACCATCGAGCTTACCGACATTGGCATCGACCTGATCTCAACTTCAGTGGAGGATGCCAGCTTCTTCGTTCTGCCGGATGTGGGATCAAAGATCGCCGATCTTGAAAAGACTGAAATTGGAGAAAAGGAAAAACTCAGAAAAAAGGATGAGCTTCTTCAGGACTATTCGGTAAAATCGGAGCGTGTCCATACAATGACCCAGTTGCTTAAGGCATGGACTCTTTTTGAAAATGATGTTGAATATGTTGTAATCGATAACAAGGTAAAGATCGTAGATGAGCAGACGGGCCGTATTCTTGAAGGCCGGCGCTATTCCGACGGACTTCACCAGGCAATAGAAGCGAAGGAGAATGTCAAGGTAGAGGAAGCCACACAAACCTATGCCACCATTACACTTCAGAACTATTTCAGGATGTATCATAAACTTGCAGGTATGACGGGTACTGCCGAGACCGAAGCAGGTGAGTTCTGGAATATATATAAGCTTGACGTTGTGGTGATCCCGACGAACCGTCTGGTCATAAGAGACGACCACGAGGACCAGGTTTACAAGACAAAAAGGGAAAAATACAACGCCGTAATTGACGAAATAGTCAAGATGAACAAGCAGGGCAGGCCTGTCCTTGTGGGAACTACCTCCGTAGAGATATCGGAGCTCCTGAGCAGAATGCTGAAAATGAAGGGTCTTAAGCATAACGTCCTGAATGCAAAGCTGCACCAGAGGGAGGCCGAAATTGTGGCTGAAGCCGGAAAATCAGGGACCGTCACTATTGCAACCAACATGGCAGGTAGGGGAACCGATATAAAACTGGCTCCTGAGGTGCGCGAGGCAGGAGGTCTTGCAATCATCGGTACCGAGCGCCATGAGTCACGCCGCGTCGACCGCCAGCTCCGGGGACGTTCCGGACGGCAGGGGGACCCTGGTTCCTCACTGTTTTTCGTCTCACTCGAAGACGAGCTGATGAGGCTCTTTGGATCCGAAAGGATTGCCGGTATTATGGACAAGCTTGGTCTAAAGGAAGGTGAGATGATCCAGCATCCTATGATCACAAAGTCGATCGAGAGAGCCCAGAAAAAGGTGGAGGAGAACAACTTCGGGATACGTAAGCGGCTGCTTGAATATGATGACGTTATGAATGCCCAGAGGGAAGTCATATATTCAAAAAGGCG
>JBAVOD010000262.1:0-13414 GCA_049691735.1 Bacteroidales bacterium | reverse complement strand
ATCCTGATAAATGCGGTAAGTTCATTATCATAGAGCGGTTGTCCGGTGATTGCCTCAGCGTGGACTTCCATCTTCAGCCTGCGGTACTGCCTGATGTCAAGATTCACGGTCCTGTATGCGGCACGGGCATCCCCGTCGGCCAGGTCCAGCACCTTCAGGACCATCGATTGTTCGTCGAGCTGACGGAGCTGCGGGTTTTGCGGATCGACCACCCTGTTAAATCCCGGAGGCAGAACATAATTGACAGGCTTCTTACCTGCATTGTCCTCGATGCTGACCGAGCTTATTTCAAATGTGGCATCATCAGGCTCAGGTACTGTGACCCTTTCGCCGCCCTCAGTAAATGCAAGGTTGTATTTCCTCCACTCTGCCCTCACCAGGTTTAGTTCGGCAAAACGCATCACCACAGGTTCATCGAAATTTTTAAGGAACATCCTGACGAAACGTATTGATTTGAAGTCGCTTATAACACCAACAGTTTTTTCAAACTCAGTCACCGGGATTTTGAACTGATACCATTTTACTTTCGACTCGTCTCCGTTTGCCAGCTTAACTGTGGGTTCGATCTCATCGACGATATAGTTTGATCCGATCTGCATGTTCTGGGGACGCAGACTTACCCTGTACTGATAGTAGCTTTCAGTTTCGCTAAGGGTATTGTCGCGGTTAATGTCTTCCATGTCGGGAAGAGTTGATCCCGAAGTCGGGTACGACTCGCTTGAGAGCTCGGAAGTGGGCGAGTTTCCTTCCTGTCCGTTGTATTTCTTGTACCTGTCGAGGATCCCGAGCTGTTCCGCATCATAATCCGATCCCCTGAAATAATGGAAATCGTCATTAGCCGGATCCTTCAGGATTTCGTTGTATGCATCGGAAGAGGTTACAGCCTGCACCCTGTGGAGGTAATCGGTAAAGAATGACTGTTCATCCGGGTCCCTGAGACCGTCGAGGCCGACATCCTGGTACAACCTCGATTCGGAGCTGTTGTCAAACGCTTTCACTACTGACTGGACCGTAGGGACCCTTCCCCACGCTGTAGTATCAACATTCTGAACAACAGGTGAGCCGGGAAGTCCATTCTCAAAACTTTTCCTCGAGTCCCTGAGAATATCTTCCGAGATATTGCCAAGATCAAAATAAAGGTCGCCTCCGCTGTGGTTTGGGTCCTCAACGAAAGGATCCATCATCCAGAATTCGATATATTGAATATTTGCAGTTTCAAAATCACTTGTCAGGACTTCCCTCATTATCCCGCCCCAGCGTGATTGGGGATCGTTCAGCTTCCCATCCTGAGTCAATCCTCTTGAGTATGCCCCCGGTTCTGCATCGAAATTGTATGGACCCCTTTCCTCCGGATAAAATGCGACATTCAGGACCGATAGTGTAGTGGGAATGCCACTGGTACTTTCCCTGTTAGGGAATATTTCATTTTCATATATTTCCCTGACAAAATGACTCGACTGGGCAGCAGGATTCTGTTTTATGTGTCCCGGAGTGGATGATCCGTTCCTGAGAAAGAGCGGGTCGATCACATACCATGCGATCTTTGCCCTGTTCATTCCGCTCGACAGGTTGTTGTTCAACCTTGCCTCCGGAAAAAGCTGATCCTGTCCCTGGGGTATACTAGCTACCGACCATGCATTGAACGATTTGAGGTCAAGCGGTATTTCGCTCGATTCGAAATCATCAATGTAGGAATTCCCGGCATTTGAGATTGCCCTGGAATGGCCAGGGATCAGGTCAGCAAATTCCCCGTTGAAAGCTATGCTTGAAGGAGTCTTCGTATTGAGAAGGGGAATTTTATCGATAAGTTTTGTCAGCAGCTGCGATTCTGCCTTATATGAGGTATTCAGACCCCAGATGGTGTTTGAGATGGGTTCTTCACCGAAGTTGACTTTCTGGGTATATGGCCTTTCGTTCAGGTGGAGTATTGTTGCTCCGATATTGAAATTATCAGAAAACCTGTAATCGAGATGTGTTCCCAACAGGGTTTTGGTCTGGAATCCAAAGAACTGATTGCTCTCGAGCGATACCTGGATGGGCGTCTGCGATTCAATAAGCGCCGAATTGATGATCGTGACGACCCCCAGGTTATAGTCGACGGTGTAATCGGTGTTCTCTGCAAGGGTAATCCCGCCAGCTGTAACCTTGACAGCTCCCTGGGGTATATTCGTTGCATTCAGCCGGATTTCCGATCCAGACTGGGAGGTGTACTGCCCGGTCATTTTGAATTTGTTCTTTTCGGCCATCTGCCGCGCTATTGTCTGTGTAGAGTCGTACAGTTCCTGGAATACATACTTCGATGCTATTGCCGGGTCGCCTATCTGACTTTTCAGGTAACTTCCGAAAGGTTCGATCACAGGAAATATGATCTTTCCCCTGCTTACCATCACGGTAACACCGTCGATAAAATCGAAATAGCCATCGGGCTGCCTGTCGTTCTGCGAGTTAAGGTTGTCAAGGCCAAGCACCTGTAAAAGTACCCTGTTTGCGATCTGTCCTTCAGGAATATAGTTTATTGAGTTGCCCGTCTTATCATCTTCATAAAGGATGTTCATCTGGAAATCACCGGCTTCAAGCTTCCCCGAGCCAAGTGAATAGACATTCTTCATCATCAGGTTCCAGGTAGGGTATTTCGGGCTGAGTGTCGTTCCTTTCAGAAGCTTCAGTATAAGTGTCTGCGGAGCTGTGACCCCGTCGGTTGAGAATTCACCCACTTTATAGATCTGCCCGTTGAGGGTATACTCATAAGCAACCGCCAGTACCTCGTCAGTATTAAGGGCAGTGTTCAGCGAAATGTATCCCAGCTTGCTGTTCAGGGTATATTCTCTTTCATTGAGCTTACGGGCATTTTCGATCTTTTCGAAATCACGCCCGATCTGAAAGCCCGGATATAACGAATTGAAAGCAGTCGTTACCTGGTCGACGTCCCTCAAGGCTGTATATGACGTGTTAAGCTGGTTATACATCGGATTGGTCCCATTGTCGGGGAACCTGGGACTGCCGGGATTTGCCTGGAATGCCGGGACCTTATTGTAGATGTGGCTGCTGTTTTCGGCCAGATCGGCAAATGCAACTATATTTCTCGTCTCATCGTAGCTGCTTGTCTTATTTGTGATCCACACCTCGACTCGTTCGATATTCACTCCTGAGCTGACTGCAGGCAGGTTTTTAAGGGCATCATTGTAAATATCCCTGAAAAACTGCGAAAGGAAAAAGTGACGGTTCGCCTCGTAATCATCTGCGTACATTACAAAGTCGCTTACCTGCGCCCCGCCTTTGACTTCAATAGTCGATGTCTCACCCTTCTGCTGGGAAAGAACTGTTGTCACATTCAGCTTACCAAACTGAAGCTCCGTTTTAAGCCCGAACAGACTGTAACTCCCTGTAATCAGTGAACCTGTCAGGGGCAGTGTGACATCGCCGGCCTCGATCTTCTTCACTATCTCATCTTCCTTCCCGGCATACTGGAGCTTTGTCCGGTTCTCAAAATCGAACATGGCATCGGTATTGTAATTTACACCCAGCTGCATTTTATCACCGATCGTTCCGGTAACATTCATCTGGATCTTTTCCTTGAAGTCGAAGGTGGGTATGGTCCGCAGCTTTTCCGACAGAGTCGGGTTCTCGGTACGGGAGATGTTGATTCCGAAGATAAGCTCAGCTGATCCCTGGGGAACTATGTTGATGACATTGCTGCCGAAGATCTTGTCGAAAGCTGCACCCCCGACAGCAAGCTGTGGAATAAGATTCGACTTGAAACCTGCCTCACGGCCACTGATCCTTGAGTCCCAGTAATCTCGCATCTCCTTGTTGAACTGATACTTGCGGAATTCCTCCGGGCTCATGTGAACAGGTGTCCGGTAGTTGAATGCCCCTACTTTCTGGTAGATCACATACTCATTCTTCCCCGGATCGTAAACGACAGTTGATTTGATATTCGACGGGTTGTCGAGGAAAAGTGGTGCTTTTTTAGCTGACTCCCAGGGATTTCCTGAGACGTCATTTAGTCTGAGGGGTGATTTTCTTGTGGTATCGCTGGCGGTTCTCTGTACGGTAGTCTGACTACTTGCATCAGTTGTCCACAGGACAAAGGATACGAAGATAATAAGATATAAATAGTCCAGCAGGAGGTAATATGAATTCCTCTTTGTCAAATTAGCGAATATTCTTATTTACAGACTCTTGAGCGCTCTTTTGATGACATCCTCAACAGTTAGGTTTTTATCTTCCCTGACTATCCTGTCGAGGACTTTCACGACGGCGCCCTTACTAAATCCAAGCATAACTAATGCTGATAACGCCTCATCACGTTTAGTATTGTCTGTAATTGTAAATATTTCGCCAGTTACGGAAGGCTTTCCGAGCTTATCTTTTAGGTCTACGATTATACGTTGTGCTGTCTTGAGGCCGATACCTTTTACGCTCTTCAGTGTATTGACATCCGAACCCAGGATTGCTTTCACAATTTCGGGCGGGTTCAGTGAAGAAAGCATTATCCTGGCAGTTGAAGCACCCACGCTTGTAACGGAGATCAAATGCCTGAATATTTCGCGCTCATAAACATCGGCAAATCCGTAAAGCAGGTGAGCGTCTTCCCTTATTACTTCATGGATCAGGACCTTATATTCTGTTTTCCCTTCCAACCTGGCAAAGGTGGTAAGTGATATATTGATAGAATAACCGATGCCTTCATTTTCAAGAATTATGAAGGTCGGGGTCAGTTCTGTTATCTTCCCTTTTATATAATCGATCATAGCTGCTGGTCCGATGGAAACAGTTCGGGCGGAAGTTCGTCAGGCTTGTTGGAATGGATCTCTATCTCCTGCTGCTTTAAAGGGTTTGAATTGATGTCGGCGTACATCTGCCGGTTTCTGAATATGTCGCACGCGAGGTAGATGGCCTGTCTGAACGAGTTCTCTGAAGCCACACCCTGTCCTGCAATTGCAAAAGCGGTTCCATGTACCGGAGAGGTCCTGACAAATGGTAGTCCTGCAGTGAAGTTCACTCCGGTATCGAATGATAAAGCTTTAAATGGTGCAAGGCCCTGATCGTGATACATTGCGAGTATTCCGTCGAATTTCGAAAATGAGCCGGCTCCGAAGAATCCATCTGCCGGGAATGGCCCGAAAGCGAGTATGCCCTCCTTAACAGCCTGTTGTATTGCCGGTGCAATGACCTCCTCTTCCTCCGTTCCCAGCAGAGAACCATCACCTGCATGGGGATTCAGACCCAGGACAGCTATCCTGGGCTTCCTGACTGCAAAATCAAGCATGAGCGACTGGTCCATGAGCCTGATTTTTCTCAAAAGCAGCTCAGGTGTTATCAGTTCCGGTACTTTACTGAGAGGTACGTGGTCGGTAGCGAGCCCTATCTTCAGGCTTTCACCGATCATGAACATCAGGACATCAGCCACTCCCGATTTCGATCTGAGATAATCGGTATGCCCGTTAAAACGGAATTGATCCGACTGAATATTCTTTTTATCAATCGGTCCTGTGATCAGCACATCGGTTTTGCCGCTGTTCACATCAGCGAATGCCCTTTCGAGAGAGATCAGCGCAGCCTCACCTCCCTGGGTTGTTGATTTACCAAGCTCAACCCTTACATTATCATCGAGGCAGTTGATCATGTTCGATTTCCTGATATTGGCTTCGTCAGGTGTTCGGATATTGTTAAAGCTGAAATTTGTAATGTTCAGGGCTTTACGGTGATAAGCTGCAACCTTTGGCGAACCATATACAACAGGTACGCATAAGTCATTGATCGAAATATCCATCAGTGCCTTAATGATCACCTCATACCCGATGCCATTGATATCCCCCTGGGAGATACCTGCTATTATTGGTTTTTTATCCATGTCAGTGTCAATTTGTTATCATCTGGCCTGATGCTATCTTCTTAAGGAATGTAGCCAGAAGCCTCAGCCCCGAGCCCGGCCCGTCCTTAGACCTGTAATAATCGTCCTTCTTAAGCAATCCCGAACCGGCAATATCGAGATGTATCAGGGGGTATTCGGCAAATTTTTCGAGGAACTTACCCGCAGTGATTGCCCCTGCTTCCCTTCCGCCTACACTTTTTATATCGGCAAAGTCCGATTTGATAGCTTCAGCGTACTCGTCCCAGAAAGGAAGCTCAGCGGTTCGCTCATAGACCTCGTTACCACACTCCTCCAAAAGCCTGAAATATTTTCTGTCGGCGTTACCCATAATTGCAATTGCCTGGTTTCCGAATGTCATGGCAGCAGAGCCGGTCAGTGTTGCAACATCGATTATCAGCTCAGGGTTGAATTTTGATGCATATGCGATGGCATCGGCAAGGATCAACCTTCCCTCAGCATCAGTATTACCTACCTCTACCGTGGTTCCATTAAACATTGTAATGATATCGCCCTGAGTATAGGCATTTCCTCCGGGACGGTTATCTGTTGAAGGCACAAGGCCAATAACATAAACAGGCAGATTTGTCCTTGCTATAGTACCGAGGACTCCGGTTATTGCAGCAGCACCGGCCATGTCGCCCTTCATGTTGTCCATGTAATCGCCTGTCTTTATATTCAGTCCGCCGGTATCGTAGACAACTCCCTTGCCGATCAGAACGAAAGGTTTGCTATTGACCGGGTTCACAGGCTTCCATTCAAGAATGCAGAATACCGGAGGATCAATGCTCCCCTTGTTGACTGCCAGGAGTCCGCCCATCTTAAGGGCTTCAATCCTGCCCTTATTCAGGACCTCCACTCTGAAGCCCGACCTGCTGCCTGCTTTCTTTATCTCTTCGGCAAGTGCCGGTGCATTCAGATGATTTACAGGTTCATTTATCAGGTCACGTATGAAGTAAACGGAATCAGTTAGTTCGATGAGCCAATTAAGATCCTTTTCGCCAATGTTCCCATTCAGAAGGAGCTTTGCCGGATATTCACCTTTATCTTTTTCGTCCTTTTTAGTTTTATGCCTGTCGAAGCTGTAGAAGCTCAGCAGCAGACCTTCGGCAAATGCTTCAACAGCGCCTTCAGGTGCTTCATACGACGAAATCACAAGCTCACTATGACTGAACGACCTGATCGGCCTGCGAAGGTTAAATGCCGTTTTTCTTAGCTCTTCCAATACCCTGTAACTGCTCAGTCCGTCCCTTGTCCGTATGATATATGTGGTCTTGTAATAAGAATTTATAACCACAAACTCTTCCTTTCCGGCCACCTGTTTCAGGGCAAACTCCTTTTCGGACTTCCCAATGCTGAGCCATTCGGGGATCTCGTCTTTCCCGATTATACATACAACCGACTGATCAGGCGATATCTGTGCTGTCAGGGAGACTTCAGTTTTCATACCGGATTTGGATTTTTAAAACGTAAAGGTAATTAATTTTTGCCCTCAAATCCTAAATCCTTTCTCGCGAAGTATCGCAAAGTAATTCGCAGAGCACCGCAGAGCTGAACCTATTGTTCACCTCTGCGAACATCTGCGAAAACTCTGCGCAAATCTGCGAGAAACCAAAGCCCGTGATTGGCGGTTGGTAATTGGCGTTCAGACTACAATCATTACATTTGCAGTGATGGATTTCAGCACACTATACGAAAAAGCACTGAACCTCAATCCGCTTTCGCCTGAAGAAGGAATTTCCCTTTACGGGCAGGCGCCTCTTGAGGAGCTTATGTTTGTAGCCAACAGGCTCAGGCAGGTCCATGTTCCGGGCAGGGGTGCCGGCTGGATGATTGACAGGAACGTTAACATTACCAATATCTGTTTCTCGCAGTGCAAATTCTGTAATTTCTGTGCGAAGAAGGATTCGGCTGATGCATATGTCACCGGTACTGCAGAATATATCTCGAAAATTGATGAGATGATTGCCCTCGGAGGCGATCAGCTTTTGCTTCAGGGAGGAATGAATCCTGAACTGCGACTTGACTTTTATACCGGCCTCTTCGCGGACCTGAAAAAGCTATATCCTCAACTTAAGCTACACGCCCTCGGCCCGCCTGAAATTGTCTATCTGGCGCGCAGGGAAAAAATGTCGTTCAGCACAGTGCTTGAGAAGCTCATCGAATCGGGGCTTGACAGTCTGCCCGGAGCAGGTGCTGAGATATTGTCGGACAGAGTTCGAAAATTAGTATCGCCTGCCAAGGCCTCATCGGAGGAGTGGCTTGATGTGATGAGGGAAGCTCATAAGTTGAATCTTCCTACTTCAGCTACAATGATGTACGGTCATGTGGAAACCATTGCCGAAAGGATCGGGCATCTGGTAAAGCTCCGGGAGCTTAATGACGAAAAGCCTGAAGGCAATTATGGATTCATATCATTCATACCCTGGCCATTCCGGGATGAAGGGACAGTTCTGAAGGTGAGAAATGGCATAAGCAGCAATTACATCGGAAGCGATTATTTAAGACTCATTTCTGTCAGCAGAATTATGTTAAATAACATAAAAAACATCCAGGCATCACTCCTCACCGTCGGAAAGGAAATAGCGATGCTGGCCCTGAACGCCGGTGCAAACGATCTTGGATCGATCATGATTGAGGAAAATGTCGTAAGTGCGGCCGGAGCGGGATATCGGTTTAATGCTGATGGCATACAGTCGGTCATCAGGGAAGCGGGATTTAATCCTGTCAGAAGGAATCAGAAATATGAACCGGTATAGAGCAGCATCCATGTGCCCGGAAAATTGATGCACAAAGGTCATAAAAACACAAAGCGACGCATCTATTGCGTCGCTGTGTATGGTCAGTATCTTTTCAGAGTCCTATTTGACTTCTTCAGACTCTTTTTTCTCTGATTCCGGATCAAATTTTGATGCCTTTTTAAATTCCTTCATACCCTGACCAATACCCTTCATTAATTCAGGAATTTTGCGGCCTCCGAATAGCAGGACAACTACCAGCAGGATCAGAATAATCTCAGTTACACCTATCTTTCCCATCTCTTTAGTGATTAGAATTTATGCAAAGGTATAAGAATACTTTATTCAAATACAAACCAGGCAAAAATTAATTCTACTTCCTTATAAGCCTCAGGATATCGTTGCCGTTAGCAAGTATCAATATTGCGAAAAGAATTACCATGCCCGTAATCTGGGCATACTCCAGAAATTTATCACTCGGTTTCCTGCCGGTTATTACCTCATACAGCAGGAACATTACGTGGCCCCCGTCAAGGGCCGGTATGGGCAGGATGTTCATGACAGCCAGTATTATTGAAAGCAGGGCAGTAAGGTTCCAGAATGCCTGCCAGTCCCAGACTCCGGGGAATATGCTCCCGATGGTTATAAAACCACCAAGTGATTCGTAGGCTTTGGTACCGGGCGAGAAAATGAGCTTGAATTGTTTCAGGTAGTCGGAGATTGTAGTGAAACCTTTTTTTATACCGGCGGGGATTGATGCAAAGAATCCGTATTTCACGGTTTTGAGCTGGAAGATCTTATCGTATGAACGGGAACTTCCTATTCCCAGAAATCCTTCAGTGGTTGGTTTTACAGGCAGTTTGATTTCGTTTCCTTTCCTCAGTATATCTAATTCGACAGGCCTGGATTTATTTTCAGCAAGATAATCCTGGAACTCATCGAACCACTGGAATTTATGTCCGTCAAGTCCAAGCAGCTCATCTCCCGACTGTACTCCTGCAGCTTTTGCGGGCGATTTTTTGGCAAAGTACGACACAACATACGGGCTGAACGGGGTTCTGGGTTCGATCCTGCCTTTGCCCTTCAGCATCAGTGAAATATATTTAGGTGGTATATCAATATTTACTTCCCGTCCGTCGCGTTCGACCTGGATGGATTTTCTGTCGTTAAGAAGTATGTCGGAAGTGATCTCAGCGAAATTATTGACTTTCTGATTGCCAACAGAAAGGATCTTATCACCATTTCTCAGGCCGATTGCATGACCTACCGAATCGGTGACAATTCCGTACTTAACGTTTGCAGTAGGAAGATAAGTCTCGCCCCACGCATAAAGCACCATGGTATAGATCAACAGTGCAGAAAGGAAGTTGAACAGGACACCTCCGGTCATGATAAGGAGCCTCTTTCCGGAGCTCTTCGATCTGAATTCCCATGGCTGAGGTGGCTGTTTCATTTGTTCTTTATCGAATGATTCATCGATCATCCCCGAGATCTTTACATATCCGCCGAGAGGAAGCCAACCGATGCCATACTCGGTTTCACCTTTCCTGAATTTGAACAGTGCAAACCACGGATCAAAGAAGAGGAAGAATTTCTCAACCCTTGTCTTGAATAGCTTTGCAAATGTAAAGTGCCCGAACTCATGTATAATGACAATGATCGAAAGGCTCATTACAAATTGCAATATCTTGATAAGTATGGTCATGATCTTTTCTGTAGTTGGTTAATATATTGTGAGGCTATTTCTCTTGCCCTGCAATCAGAGGTCTCAAGAAATCCCAGCCCCGGAGTTGCAAGATACTCAGATTTTTCCATTGTATGTTCAATTAGTCCCGGCATTTGCATAAATCCGATTTTCCCCGAAAGAAAGGCATTCACCGCCACCTCGTTTGCTGCATTAAGGACACAGGGCATATTTCCTCCTTTGTCGAGGGCATAGTAAGCAAGACTGAGATTCCTGAACCTTGACAGGTCCGGCTCAGTGAATGTAAGAGGGCTGTGGATGCTGAGATCAAGTTTGGGAAGATCAGACTGATACCTGTCGGGATAAGTGAGTGCATAAAGGATTGGGACTCTCATGTCGGGCATTCCCATCTGGGCTTTTACCGAGCCGTCGCAGAAATGGACCATTGAATGGATTATCGACTGTGGATGAATTATCACTTTTATCCTTTCCGGTTCGATGTTGAACAGCCATCGGGCCTCAATCACCTCAAGGCCCTTGTTCATCAGGGATGCAGAATCGATAGTGACCTTATTGCCCATTTCCCAGTTAGGGTTTTTGAGTGCTTCATGAGGTTTTACTTTTTCAAGCATCTCATGAGTGAAGTTAAGGAATGGTCCCCCCGATGCCGTAAGGGTTATCTTATCGATCGGATTGCCCGATTCGCCTGCAAGGCACTGAAAAATTGCAGAGTGTTCCGAGTCGACAGGGATCAGGCGGCTCCCCGACTGTTTAATTAGTTTTTTTATGATCTCACCGGCCACTACCAGTGTTTCCTTGTTTGCAAGGGCTATAGTTTTCCCCGCCCTGATAGCTGCAATTGTCGGCTTCAGTCCCGAGTATCCTACCATGGCAGCAACAACCATGCTTATGCCCGGTCCTGTCACTGCTTCCTCGATTGCCTCAACGCCGGCATACACCTTTACCGGCAGGTCTTTCAGGGAATCCTTCAGCATTGCATAGTGAGCCTTATTCCCGATAACCACACTTGCCGGCAGGAATTTCCTGGCCTGCTGGGCAAGCAGCTTTGTATTGTTTCCGGCAGTCAGAACCTCAATGCTGAACTGGCCGGGGTATCTGGAAATGACATCAAGGGTCTGTGTTCCGATCGATCCCGTCGATCCCAGCAAGGCTATTCTTTTCGGCATTGAGTTATCCTGAATTTAGAAGGTTATATGTTTCTCAGGATCAAGGGGGCTTCCCTTGTACCATATTTCAAAATGAAGATGCGGGCCGGAGGTATACATCTCGCCCGAGTCGCCTACCACAGCAATGGCCTCGCCGGTTTTCACAAGGTCACCTGTTTCCTTCAGGAGGCTTGAATTATGCTTATAGACAGAAACAATATTGTTTGAATGCTGCACTTCTATGACAAAACCAGTTTCCATTGTCCATCCGGTGAAGATGACTGTACCGTCGAGAGCCGCGCTCACAGGGGATCTTGGTTTAGTAACAATATCGGTCCCGAAATGTTTTGTCCGCGGATCATACCTTCCTGAGATTATCCCTTTAACCGGCGGGAAGAAATGGAGCCCTGCAAGGCTTGTGACCTTTTCCGGCAAAACCGGGTCAAGGGTAAGGTTATATTTGCCATCCTGTTCAATCCTTGCCCTGAGCGCAGAATCTTCAGGGGAATTTCTGAAGCTGATTCCAGAGTAGTTTCTTGTGCTGTCCCTGAGGGTATATAATCCGGAAGGTTTTTCGCCCGAAATAATGGCGCTCAGATTAGCAAAATACTTATCGCGCAGTGTCAGTTCGCGTTCGAGTGAATCGAGCCTGATAGCACTCACCAGGATATTCCGCCGCATTGTCACGTCAGGATAGCCCGGGATGAATTCCCTCAGGTTTGTGAATGCTATGAGAAGCGTTGTAGCCCCGATTAAGAAGACAGCCAGAAACGTTATGAGAAGGAAGGCATTATATTGAGTCATTCTTACCCGCCATATTTCCTCGAAGGTAGTGTCGTTGGTAACAGAAATCCTGTATTTATCGCGCCAGCTGCGTTTCTTCTTTTCGTTCTTCGGCATCTTTAGTCATCAATGTGGCTCCAAAGATAATAATCCTGCGGTTTACGAAGGGTGCCGCAAGACAAAATTAGAAATTGATACCTGCTTTCAAACAACTTTCACAGGTTTCTCCTCGCTTTGCCAGAGGCCATGTTTTGTGCATACCGACAAAGCTGAGAGGTTCATTGAGACCTCAGGGGCAACTATATAAAAATCCACTTCAACATGTGAAGGTACATTGCCGTAGACCCCGGCCGTATATCGGGCTTCAGCAAGCAGGGTTTCCCTGTTCCACAGCTGGATCATTGTGATGAAGTGATCGTGATCGTCGGGATGGGGGTATTCTTCTCCGACCCTTACTTTCACTTCAAACTTCTTTCCCCGTTCCACCTGGTCAGGGCAGAGAACATGAGGCATATGGCGATCGAGGTAGTCGCGTTTGATTTCCTTTTCCTCTTTTTCTATCTCAGTGGCCTTGAAAACTCTGGGCATAGTTGGTTATGGTTTAATTATTCGTTTAAACTGGATGTCGTGCAGGTCGTGCAGGTCGTGCAGGTCATACAGGATCTCCTGGACAAAATTACAAATTAGTCTAAAAATAGTTCAATTCTTTGGTAATTGTGACTTAAATATTAACTTTGCACCCACATTGCGGGGTGGTCCGCCAGCTGGCGGATGTTGGGCTCAGTTTTTTGAAATATTATTATTAAGATATATTGCGGGGTGGAGCAGTGGTAGCTCGTTGGGCTCATAACCCAAAGGTCGGAGGTTCGAATCCTCCCTCCGCTACAAAGCAGAAATGCTGAAGCCTGTGAGTTAACAACTTACAGGCTTTTTTAATTTATTCAGTGTCTTATTCAGTGTATTTATATCGGTATAATGCTTTTAATTAAAAACATTAAAGATTGAAACATTTTGTTGTATAAGATATAATAGCAATCTCTCTTATTCACTGTACATCCACATTATACGACTTATTAAAATCTGGGAAAAATTATTTACTCTCTCCCCTATTATCCCATTTGGTCTTTTCCCATTCACTAATTACACCTTCATTTTCGCAATCAGGACA
>JBAVOD010000261.1:0-5176 GCA_049691735.1 Bacteroidales bacterium | reverse complement strand
TCGGCAACAGGTTTAAAAAGCTCCCATTTTGAATTCAGATATGTCTCGGGATATTTCATTGCATTGAAGTCGGTAACCCATGCCGGAAGCTTTTCCATGTAATAGGTTGAAGACATCCATGAACCAGTGGAGTTATCAAACCAGTACGCCCCGTTGGCGGCATGTCCGGCCGAAAAGATTGCGGAATACTCCTTCATACCGACAGCAAAAACTTTGGATTTCTTACCTGTAGCAAGCATAAGCTCGTCAGTGAAAGTTGATGCCTGAAGGTTTATGGGTGAATGAAGTCCCGATTCATAACTTCCTCCTGCAGGATTTACAGAAGCATCCTTGGTACAGTAGATGAGTTCATTTTTGAGGGGCAGATACCAGTTGTCGGAAGTGATGCCGTGATATGAAGGCTCAGTCCCCGTCGAGATGGTTGAGTAACCCGGCGCTGATTGAGTGAGCATGTAATCGAAGGACGCATTCCTGAAAAATGTTCCTTCGTTCAAAAGCCTTTTTATCCCGTTGTCGGAAAGCCTGTCCCTCAGCTTTTCTATCTGGTCAAACCGCAGTTGCTCCACAACAATCCCAACGACCAGCCTTGGTTTTTCGGGAGGAAGATAAGCCCCCTGGCCCGAAACGATCCACATCGATAAAGCAAGATACAGTGTTACAGCAAGCTTCCTCATAATTCCTTTTCTCCTTTTTCAGATAACGGACATTTATTGAATTATTGCAGTATCCCCACAAATACAACGGTTAAAAATAGTGTTTTTAATTTCAGATGCAAACCGGAAATGAAACAGGCAATCAGTTCCTCTTAAGAACAATAATCCTGCCGCGGTATGACCTGCCGGTGGCTTTCGAGGTATATACCACAATGTATGTGCCTGCAGAAAAGTTCCTTATATCGGTCAGAACCGGAGAACCGGATATTGCTTCCGTATCGTAATCGGCCAGAAGCTGACCTGCCGGGTTGAATATTTTAACATTTACAGTGCCACGGACTGATCCGGGCAGAATTGCCCTGACAAAGTCTCTGCCCGGATTGGGATAGATGAAAGGTGCCGTAGATGTATCAGCCTGATTTATTATCTTCTTAAGCTCAATTGTAAGGAAAGTCTCATTGAGTGAGGTTACGTCCACACTGGTGACCGTGCCTGTGATATATCCGTCGGAAGAAACTGTAAGCTTCCACGTTCCCGGCGCAAGGAACCTGGTAAACGACCCGGTTACGGAGTCGGAATATACCCACGAATTATCCTTGTCATGATCTTCGATGAATATTTTTGAAGGGACAGGTGCACTTGTCTCCGAATCCTTTACGATCCCGTGGATCCCGTAAAGTGCATTTCCAAGATATCCTGTCAGCGATCTGCGGTTATATTCCCAGAGATACCCCAGTTCGGCGGCCGGAGTAATAAAATTGTTATCCAGTTCTATTGTGACCTCGCGTCCCTGGAGCGAATAGGTGACATAGTCCTGTCTCCCCCCGAAAACCGGATACCATGCATAACCATTTGTGACACCGTTATCAAGGAATTTCATGTAGCCATCAGGTGCATACAGGTGAGCAGTATCGGCATACGACCTGCTTATACTGTTAAACCAGTCCTGGTCGGCATGAGCCCTCTCCCATCTGTCCCAGGGATAGTTGACAACCTCCTCTCCCGAATGAAAATTAGCTGAAAGAACAAAGCGGTGCTTTCCAAGGAAGCTCATCATATCAAGCGTCTCCTTCTGCCTGAGCGTTACGGGCAGCTCGGGATCGGGGAAATTACGGTTCAGATCTACCCCGTTTGCATTAGTTCTTACGGGCGAGACTATGAAATCACCGCTGTTGTATGTGCCGTCAGGGTTTGCCAGGGGATTTATCCAGATCTCGAGGTTGTCGACCAGGTCTTTTACAGTGTTATCAAGGTAGTAGTTTTTCAGCAGGTAATCAGCCAGTCGCAGCATCAGTACAAAACCTCCTGTCTCGTCGCCATGGATTGTTGAAGAATAGAATACTGCAGGTTGTGCTTCATGAGCACCGGTTTTGCCCGAAATTCTCAGCGCAAGGACGAGCTTTCCCCTGATGCTTGTTCCTATGGTATCAAGCCTGCAAAGCAACGGATAAGCGCTTGCGAAATACCTCATAATGGAATCATACTGGGGGTACGACGGATATGTTTCCCACTGCATTGCACTGGCAACGTTTTCCGAATTAATGATCCCCTTGGATCCGGTCTCTTCTGCTACTGTAAAATTGTATCCCTGGGCAAGGAACCAGCCGGCAGTCGACCGGGAAAGGATTACTGTAATTACATTGTCTCTGAAGCGCGCGATGGAAACATTTCTTGTAAGCCTGTCGAGATCAATGCGGCCCGAAGTGATGATCTTCACCTCAGCCTGGCCATATTTCGCTATCAGGCTGCGGACCCTGTCAGCTTCAGGTATTTCCTGCGAGTGGCACAACCGTGGTAAAAGGCCGGACAATAACAGCAGTATCGCGACGATCCTGACCATTAACTGCTTCAGACGTTGAATCTTATGTGAAGGATATCACCATCTTCAACAATGTAATTCTTTCCCTCGATGTAGAACTTTCCTGCCTCCTTACAGGCATGCTCCGATCCGAGAGTGATGAAATCGTTATATTTCATTACCTCTGCTCGAATGAATCCCCTTTCAAGATCGCTGTGAATTACTCCCGATGCCTGGGGTGCCGTCATACCCTTCCTGATTGTCCACGCCCTGATCTCCTTCGGCCCCACAGTAAAGAATGTCTGAAGATTAAGAAGCCTGTAAGCTGCTCTTACCATTTTGTCGACACCGGGTTCATCAAGTCCGGCATCCTTAAGAAAAGCCAGCCGGTCGTCCCTGTTCTCCAGTTCAGCAATCTCGGCTTCAACAGCACCTGCAATAACAATGATTTCGGTATCCTTTCCTTCCAGGGCCTCTTTTACCATTTCAACATATTTGTTGCCTGTTAAAGCGGATGTCTCGTCGACATTGCAGACGTACATCACCGGTTTCATTGTGAGCAGGAAGAGGTCATCGACGAACTTGCGGTCTTCGTCCTTTACCTCAAGCGACCGTGCATTGTTGAAGTTGCCTATATGTTCCCTGTAGCGCGAAAGGACTTCAATGCCATGTCTGGCCTCCCTGTCGCCTGCCTTTACAAGCTTTTCGAAGCGCTGCAGCTTCTTCTCAACCGATTCCAGGTCTTTCACCTGAAGCTCAAAATCTACTGTTTCGAGATCCCTCGCAGGGTCGACTGAACCGTCGATATGAGGCAGGGCTTCATTATCGAAGCATCTGAGCACATGAATAAGAGCATCGGTATTCCTGATATCACCCAGAAATTTGTTGCCCACTCCTTCACCTTTGTTCGACCCGCGGGCAAGGCCCGGAATATCAACTATTTCAACTGTTGTATGTACGATCTTTTCGGTAACCTGGTGCTTTTCAAGGTCATAAAGCCTCTGGTCAGGAACCTGTATTACCCCTATATTGGATTTTGTTGCACTGAATGCGAAAGCATTTGTCTCTCCTTTTGTGTTGGAGATGCAATTGAAGATAGTCGTCTTGCCGACATTGGTTATTCCTATGATACCGCATTGGAGTGCCATCTGGGATTCAGGTTAATTAGCTGCAACAAATTTACATTATTCCGGGCATTAACCAATCGCGGACGCAGCAACCTTTAGCCTTCTTACCAGGGATTTTCAGGATTTCAGGTCATGGATTAACATGGTGTGATTAAATTCTGCAATTCTTCAGGTGACATTTTCTTTTGCTCACCCGAAGACATTATTTTTACGGTTATGCTTTCAGATCTGATCTCTTCTTCCCCTGCTATGACAATGAAAGGTATCTTCCTTGCATCGGCATATGCCATCTGCTTTTTCAACTTTACGGCATCAGGATAGATTTCGGAGCTAATATTGCGTTTCCGCAGCAATTGCCTGATCCTGAGTGCATACTCTATCTCTTCATTTCCAAAGTTAAGGATCAGTACTTTTGTGTCATTTGCTTCCTGCTCTCTGAACAGGCCAAGCTGGGCCATTACATCAAAGATCCTGTCGGCTCCGAATGAGACTCCGACGCCGGACACGCCTTCCAGACCGAACACCCCGGTGAGGTTATCATATCGTCCGCCGCCGCAGATGCTTCCGATTGCCACATCCCTGGCCCTGACCTCAATTATCGCTCCTGTGTAATAGTTCAGCCCGCGCGCCAGGGTAAGGTCAAACTCAATCTCTCCCGAAAGTGGGCTTGTTCCGGCATATGAGAACAGGGTACGCAACTCCTCAATCCCTTTCAGGCCGGCGGCCGATCCTGACAAAGTATCCTGAAGCCTGTCAAGCTTCTCAGGTGTGCTTCCGCCGGTCAGAATGAACGGCTGAAGCCTGCCGAGAGCTTCTTCTGTCAGGCCTTTGCTGCGGAGCTCTTCATTTACCGCTTCTATGCCGATCTTGTCGAGCTTGTCGATCGCTACCGTAATGTCGGTGATCCGCCCCGGCTCACTAATTGTTTCGGCAATCCCTGCAAGTATTTTCCGGTTGTTTATTTTAATGACTATGCCTATGCCCAACTGGCTGAAAATATCATCGATTATCCTTATCAGTTCGTACTCATTAAGCAGGGAATCGCTCCCGATAACATCAACATCGCACTGGAAGAATTCGCGATACCGTCCCTTCTGGGGCCGGTCGGCCCTCCACACCGGCTGGATCTGGTACCTCCTGAACGGAAACACAATTTCATCCCTGTGCCGGACCACATAACGTGCGAAGGGCACTGTCAGATCGTACCGGAGCCCCTTTTCGCACATAAGCGACGAAAGCCTTGCAGCATCGCGGCCAAGCAGGTCCCCGTCATTTAATGACGAAATAAAATTGCCTGAATTGAGTATCCTGAAAATCAGCTTATCGCCTTCCTCCCCGTATTTACCCAGCAGTGTGGAAAGGTTCTCCATGGCCGGAGTCTCGATGGGCTGGTAACCATAGAGCCTGAATACCCGGCGTACGGCGTCAAAGATATATTCGCGTCTTATCATCTCCCCGGGTGAGAAGTCGCGGGTACCTTTTGGGATGGAGGGTTTTGTCATAGAAAAGATAAAAGATAAAAGTAAAAAGATAAAAGTGAAGAACAATAAATGGAAAAAGATAAAAGACAAAAGTAAAAAGACAAAAGTGAAGAACAA
>JBAVOD010000260.1:0-2789 GCA_049691735.1 Bacteroidales bacterium | reverse complement strand
ATCGTGCACTTCCTCTTGTATGGCAATGGAACCACAACCCCGTTAACGACTTATGGTCCGTTACCGCACGTAAGGGATTTCTGCGCCTCACTACCGGACGTACTGACACTCTTTTTGTACAGGCTCGCAACACTCTGACCCAGCGTACATTCGGTCCTGTATGCTCCGGTTCTACAGCAATAGATGTAACGAACATGAAGGATGGAGATTTTGCAGGACTGGCTCTTCTCCAGAGAAAATTTGGCCAGGTAGGTGTAAAATTTAATAACGGCACTAAATCGGTTGTAATGGTCAGCGCACAGACCAACATACCTGTCGAGGTCGAAACAGTACCTTTAGACCGGAAGACCGTTTATCTGAAAGCTGAATGCAATTTCAGGGATCTTGCCGATGTGGCAAATTTCTATTACAGCCTCGACGGAAAATCGTGGATAAAGATCGGATCACAACTTAAAATGGAATACTCCATGCCGCACTTTATGGGTTACCGATTCGGGTTATTCAACTATGCTACGAAAACTACGGGAGGATTTGTCGATTTTGACTGGTTCAAAATTAACAATCAGATTACAAATAAAAACTAAGAATCAATCTTTATATGGACATTAGCAGAATATAAGGGATATCTGAAAAATCTGAACATTGCATAGCATCTCTGAAACGTCTCATTATCAAAAAGAACAATCATGCTGAAGTCTGTTATTGGGTTATTAATTACTTTAATGCTTGTGATTAATGCACCTGCACAAACCGGTGTAAAATCCGGACCGGATAAAATTAGAACCCCATTAATGGGTTGGGCCAGCTGGAACCAGTATGGTGTAAAAATCGACGAAAACCTTATCAAAATGCAGGCTGATGCAATGGCTTCATCGGGTCTGGCAGCAGCCGGGTTTCGTTATATCAACATCGACGACGGATTTTTTAACGGACGTTATTCTGATGGAGATCTGAGAATCGATTCCGTAAAATTCCCCCACGGGATGAAATACCTTGTCGATTACATTCATTCAAAGGGCCTGAAAGCCGGATTTTATTCTGAAGCAGGTGAAAACACATGTGGATCACAGTATAGCGGGCAACCGGGCGGTGTAGGTGCCGGCCTCTATAATCATGACAAGCAGGATATCGACCTTATCTTTAAAACCTTTGGTTTTGATTTTATCAAAGTAGACTATTGCGGGGGACTCAAACAAATGCTCGATGAGAAAACCAGATACACAGAAATTCGCAGGGCCATGGATAATACGGGACGGACTGACATCAGCCTTAACGTTTGCAGATGGCAGTTTCCCGGAACATGGGTTACTGCAGTTGCCAGCTCATGGCGTATGTCCAATGATATCAATTATGTTCCGGGGTCCAGACCTAAATGGAAAAGCATTATAGATATTATTAACAAAAACAAATATCTGGCCCAATATGCCGGACAGGGTCATTACAACGATATGGACATGCTTGAGGTTGGACGTGGCCTTACCGGCAGGGAAGACAAAAGCCATTTTACAATGTGGTGCATATTGTCGTCTCCATTGGTGTTGGGGAACAATATGTGCACGATGACCGAAGAGACTAAAGCCATTGTTACCAATTCTGAAGTTATTGCAGTGAACCAGGATACTACAGGCCTTCAGGCGCAATTGTTGTCTGAAAAAGATAGTTGCCAGGTTTGGGCAAAGAATTTAAACGGGCGGTTAAGTAATGAATTTGCGGTAGCATTGCTGAATCAGGGAACAACTCCAGCCACCATATCAGTCAATTGGAAAGATCTGAATATTGTTGGCGGAGCCAGGGTTCGCGATCTTTGGGCCCGTGCCGATCTGGGCACCATGGACTCTGTCTACTCAGTTTTTGTGCCGGGCCACGGCGTATCGATGATTAAAGTTACGGCGAAAAAAACAAAGCTGAAAGAGGTATTTGAAGCCGAGTATTCATGGATTAATAACTTTAACCTTACCATGAACAGCAAGTTAGTGCCCGGACAGGCGAATCCGGTAGAAGATGCTTCCTGTTCAGGAGGAGCAAAAGTTACATTGATTGGTAATCAGACTGACAATTATATAGAATTCCGTGATGTTTATGCCAATGCTTCGGATAATTACACGTTGTCATTATTTTTTATTTCCGGTGAGGACCGAAACGCAACCGTTTCTGTTAACGGGAACAATGTGCAGCTTGCCGGGCTATACTCAGGTGGATGGGATAAAATTGCAAAGGCATCATTGCAGGTTACATTAAAGAAAGGGTACAATACTGTGCGTATTTCAAATGCTTCCGGAAATGCGCCTGATATTGATAAAATTGAGATTGAATTGAACAAAACCCGCATGTAGCATAATGGATGTCAGTTTAAGCCGGGAAACATCCGGGGTTTTGGGATGAAAGTACTTCGCTGAATAATCATGTACAACAAAAAATAAAAACCATGGAGAACATTAAGAAAAACGGAAAGCGTTTCTGTTCAGGACAATATTGCCTTTCCGAAACAGGATATGCCTTATTTAAAAAGATATTAATACCCTTTGTTCCATTCGTTTTCCTTTTGCTTGTATCAGCCGATACATTAGGACAAAAACTTCAGTTAAATGACCTGGGATACTTTGAAACGCCCGGGGTAAATGTTTTTGTTTACAGCAATCAATACACCGGGATGTTCAATGATGAAAAAAATGCAGGTATAGAAATTATCCATCATGGAGTCAGAACTGCCACAGGAGGAGCAGTAAGGCTTCAGAATACCCCTGAACAATGGGATTTAGTGCCTGCTGTGGTTGACAGAAAGATTGATA
>JBAVOD010000259.1:0-3559 GCA_049691735.1 Bacteroidales bacterium | reverse complement strand
GAACAGATTTATCATACGATGACGGGATATGGACAATGTAAGTGCGCTTCAGACCGTCGTGCATAAATGAAGTTCTAAGCTCACTTCCTGCAAATGAGGGTGATGATATCAGGTTCACTCCGGCCAGCACTTTCATAAAGGCTGACAATCCGGATCTGAAAAACGATTTCCCCTTTAACATAATAATTTGCTTTTGTATTTTGCGATCCGGAGCCTTCAGGTCAGCCGTTCGCATCATTCATTGCTGATATATCAACAGTTTCAGGGGCAATACGGCATAACAACAGGCAAAAATTAAATGTTCTGCCGATAAATATCTATTATAAATGAAGTTCAGGAAATACGGGATATTATTTTCCTACTTGCTCTCCCTGTACTCTTTCAATAAGGTCCGGAAGATCTCCTTCACCGACGATATCCTGGTTGCCCGGTATGCGTTACTCCCGGCAAATGCAAAACCGTTTTCAAAATTACCCTTAACAGCATTGATCAGGGCGACTATTATGCAATATGGACTTTTTGAGATATCGCATGTCTTGATACATTTAAAGGGACATTTTTTAGGTTGTTTAGCCCCTTCCCTGACCTTCCTTATAAATTCCGAGAAAATTGCTCTGCCGGGCATTCCCACCGGACTTTTGATTATCTCTATATCCTTTTCACTAGCATTTATGTAGGCCTGTTTGAAGCCGTCCGATGCATCGCATTCCTCTGTGGTTACGAATCTTGTTCCCATCTGAACACCGGATGCTCCAAGCTTCATGATGTTTTTTATATCTTCACCCGTATAGATACCTCCTCCTGCAAATAGAGGCATAGTCTTGTTGTATTTTTCTTCAAATTGTAGAAGCTCAGCTTTTATTTCAGGGACAAGTTTATCGAGTGAATAATTCTGGTCCTCAATCTGTTCCACTTTAAACCCCAGGTGTCCTCCTGCCTTGGGCCCTTCTACAACAACCGCGTCGGGCAGGTAATCGTAGTTTGTTTTCCATTTCTCACAGATTATCCTTGCGGCCCGTGCAGATGATACGATCGGTACCAGCTTGGTTACACTCCCTTTTTTAAGAAATGAAGGCAGATCGAGAGGCAGCCCGGCTCCCGTAAAAAGAATATCGATCTTCTCGGAGATAGAGGTCTTTATCATATCGACATAATTGGTCATGGCAACCATTACATTGACCCCGATTATGCCGCGCGAATTTTCCCTGGCTTTGCGGATTTCTTCCTTAAGGCCGTAAATACTCGCCTCAAGGTAGTTCGCAGAGTGGCTCCGGTATAAAAGTCCGAGTCCCGCGCTGGAAATTACTCCGACCCCGCCCTCATTTGCGACTGCCGAAGCAAGCCCTGACAGCGATATTCCTACTCCCATGCCTCCCTGAATTATTGGGACGCTGATATTCAGATTCCCAATCCTTATTGCTTTCATACTGCTTTTTATATTTTCAATATCCCTTCACGCTAATTTAACACCTGAATTACCTGCTACGATGTTCATAGGATTTTCCCGAGGGCCTTTGGGTGATTGATTTCTCCTGGGCGATTTCAACAGCAACCCTCTTACTGTTGAATTTTGTATTGTCGAGGGCTCCAATAAGGTCTCCTGCAAACCTCTTTTCGACTTCAAAGAAAGAGAATCCTTTTAAAAGATCAATTTTCCCGATCGGTATTTTCTTTCCTCTTGTATTTGTGTTTACAAGGCTGATCAGCTGCTCAGCATAAAATCCGTCTGACTTTCCAAGATTAATAAAAAGTCTTGCATAATTGAGGTTTGCATTTCCACGTTGCCCTTTGGAGCTGGTTCTTGAAGTGTAAATTTCTTTTTCGGGAACAGGCTCAATTATATCCTCTCCGTACCTGTAATCATCCAGAAACCTGTCAAATTCAAGTAAGACGACTCTTCTGAGGAGTTCATCCCTGTCGAGTTTTGAAAGTTTCATCTCAATTTCAGGCATAAATTTACCAATTACTTCGTGATCAGTTGCAACATTTTCGAGTTTACTCACCCAGTTGAACAGTTGTTTTCCGCAAATTTCTGTTCCTGTAGGAATTGACAAAGCCTTAAAAGGTTTTCTGGTCAGCTTCTCTATTCTGCGCAGTTCCTGTTTCTCTCTCAGATGAACCAGTGAAACTGAAATACCGGTCTTCCCGGCTCTTCCGGTCCGTCCGCATCTGTGTGTATATATTTCCGCATCGTCGGGCAGGCTGAAATTTATAATATGTGTCAGATCATTAACATCCAGTCCTCGTGCAGCCACATCAGTTGCCACGAGCATGTTGAGTTTCTTCTGCCTGAATTTTTGCATTACTGCGTCACGTTGGGACTGAGAAAGGTCGCCGTGTAGCGAGTCAGCATTATAACCGTCGTTTATCAGTTCAGAGGCCACCTCCTGGGTTTCCTTCCGGGTACGGCAGAATACAATTGCATAAATATCCGGTTCAAAATCAGCAATACGTTTAAGGACTTTATACTTATCGCGTGCATGGACCATATAATATCCATGGGTAACATTATCTGAAGATGAATTCCTGGTTCCTATCGTGATCTCAACCGGATCATTCATGTATCTTTTCGAGATTGATGCGATTTCAGGAGACATTGTCGCCGAGAAAAGGAGAGTCCTTCTGCCCGGGGGAACTTCCTCCAGGATTTCATTAATGCTGTCAAGAAAACCCATATTAAGCATTTCGTCAGCCTCATCAAGTATAAGGGTTCTGACCGCTGAAAGCTTTGCAGCTTTCCGCCCAATAAGGTCAATAAGTCTTCCGGGGGTTGCAACAATAATATGAACACCTTTCTTCAGTTCCCTTATCTGGTTCTCAATTGATGAACCTCCGTAAACGGGAAGTATTTTCAGTTTCCCGGTATACCTGGCATAATTGGTGAGATCGCCCGTAATCTGTATGCACAATTCACGTGTGGGGCATAATATCAGGGTCTGAGTGCTGTTGATCGTCGTATCTGTAGCCTGAACAAGGGGAAGTCCGAATGCTGCTGTCTTACCTGTACCTGTTTGTGCCAGGGCAATAATATCCTTATTGCCTTCAAGCATTGCCGGGATTACTTTATCCTGTACCGGCATGGGTTTTTCAAATCCCAGTTCCTGAATAGCTTTCAGAATTCCGGAATTGAGTCCCATTTCTTCAAAATTTCTCATTAGTTGTATTTGTGGCGAGATCCGGGAGCGAATGATTATTGATCCCGGCTGAAATGAACTCAAATACAGACTGGGTAAAATCCCATTTAACGCTACGTGGAAACCACCTTGTAAATAAAGCGTCAAAGATAGTATAATTATAATCACTCAGCCACCCTGACAGACAAGTTGTTGTTAAAACCTCAAACTTTACCCGAATTCGAATGGAAACTGATTCATTTATTCGTACCTTAGCGCCATGAGAAAAGATACAGATTTCCCGGTTTCAAGAAAAGAAGAAAACGCAGCTTTTGCTGTGCGCAGAGAGAATTACGCACTTAAGAGAGATCTTCAAGCCCTGGAAAATAATGATGCTATCTTCCAGAGAGAGCTTCGCGACAAAGTAAAGAAAGTCAGATGTGAAA
>JBAVOD010000258.1:0-36863 GCA_049691735.1 Bacteroidales bacterium | reverse complement strand
GATCATTATTTTCTAAATCCTTATTTGACAGGTGATATTTTTATCTCACGTTCAAACATAGTCGGATAAACCCAATAGCTTCTGAAAACTCCGCGGGCAGAGCATCCTACACCGGAACTGGCATAATCAAGATTAAAGGTAATACCGTCCTGTTTCTGTAACTGGTAAGTATAAATCGCCTTTGTGAGGTTCTCTGTTGAAAAAGGATATGCATTGAAATTAAACAACTCATTAACCTTAAACTGCAGACCTTTACCCTGATCGTCGACCATCTTTACCCAGCGGTTATCGGTCCTGAGGCCATAATCACCCGGCTTAATATATGGAACATACATATCATCAACCGTTGTTTGATAGATTCCGATTTTATAGCCGCCCTTTCTCCCGGGATAATTTTCCTGTGGTCCCCGACCATAATACTCAACTTTATCAAGACTCTTGTCGAGTTTAAAACTCAATCCAAAACGTGGAAAATACAATGGTAATCTGCTACCATGAGGTTTAGAGGTATGATGTATTGTGATCTCGCCATCTCCATCGATAATATAATTGTAGATATTCTCTAATCCGTTATACTGAGTTCCCATAATATACTGGTCCAGAACACCTACTGAACTAGCTCCGAAGAGTGTAATTTCCCTGATATTAACATAAACTTTCCCATCCACTTCCAAAGGCTGAACATATATCGGATAGTGTGATACCTGGTCTAATCCTGTGGAATAAAATTCTGTCGATACAAAGTTCCCATAACCCTCTTTCCAGTTTGCTGAACGTGCCGAAGAAGAGCCCCAGGAATCGAGATCATTGGCCATAGCTGCACGCCATACACTTACATAAAAAGGAGCTTTTAACATCTCTTTTCCACCTACTATTATTGATGAGATTGCACCTAGTTTCTTATCGAAAGTATATTCAAAGCCTGTACCTGTTACTTTGATATCCCTGGCTGACTGACTATATGTAGCTTTACCCGAAGGGCGTTTAACTGCCTCAATGTACTTCTTCCATGGGAGTTCAAGCTGACTCCAGGCTACTTCATATCCGGCCTTAGCCCAAACTTCGTCTTTTTTAAGGGAAGAGCTGACCGTGACGCGGTATTCCACACCTTCTTTCAGAACTGGCTTCGTATATGGAATCTTAATGGCCTTTTTCTGTAATGCACCAACCTGCAACTGGAGTATTCCTTCCTGTAAAACTTCACCATCTGCTTCAAGGAACCAGCGTGTTTCATACTGTGAGGCATCGGTGAAATGATTACGGTTCCATACTTCAACCCAACCTGTTTCCGCATCAAAAAGTGTTATTGATATAGGTTGTACAACTTTCTTAAACTCCCACATCTCGGGTTCGACTTCTCCATTACCGTAAACACTTCCATAGTTCCGGGCACCGGCACCATAGCTCAGGAAGCTCCCCTTATCTGTCTCCTTTTCAAAATCCAACCATAAGGCAGCATTCTCAGGTTTGAAATTTCCCGGCAAAACAGCACTAGCAAAGATCCCGACATTATCGAGCATCGCATCGCACATATAACCGGGGGTTTCCGATCCGTCTATCTCAGAATCGCGCCCTAAGCTTATTGTGAATGGAAAATTCTTGATCTTCCCCGTTACCGGGCGACTTCCCTTCTTATTACCATCAATATAAAGTGACATCTCCTTACCATCATAAACAGCTGTCAACTGATGCCAGTTATTTAACCAGTTATCGGGGAGTGTAACACTCAAAGCCTTTTTAGCACTTGTATAAATATAAAAACGTAACGAATCAATCCCTTTCTGGTTAATCCCAAACTGGAATGATCCTTTTGTTATGAAATTACCGCCACTTGCATTGAGCTTCCGAGGGAAAACATCCATAGTAATTGTAAGCTTATCACCATCAATCTCTACATTGTTCTGTCTGTAAACTTCAACAAACTGATCATGACCATTGAGATTTACAGCTTTACCTGTTTCCCCTTCAACCAGTTTGATGTTATTACCCATTAGGTTAACAGGTGTATTGTTGGGCGATTTATCCTCCACTACCCGTATTCGTTCAGTTAGACCCGGACTTTTAAAATCCCAGATTGCCCCACCCAATGAACTTGGTATTGAATAGATTGCGTTCCAGTAATCCTCCATACCGCCACCGGCATTTCCGGCAACCGACAGGTACTCATCCATAAAAGATGGCCGGATATCAGTTTCGTTCAATCTCAGACCGATCCTCATATCCAATTCTATCGGACTTGGATAGCGCGGTCCTATAATATCTTCAGCCGGATGAGAGAATGAGTTACCTCCGTACATCCAGTATCGGGTGTTGTCGTATTTTCTGCCTTCCTTCACCACTTCGGTGATATTCGTCCCTTCGCCGCTTTCGTTGCCGGCACTCCAAAAAAGGACACAAGGATAATTTCTGTCGCGCAGAACCATCCGGCGGACACGTTCTCTATACATTTCAGTGTATTCTGGCAGAGTAGAAACATTTTGGGTAGCATGAGCTTCCACTCCTGCCTCATCAATAATGAATAAGCCATATTCATCAGCCAGTCGGAGATATTCATTAACGGGAGGATAATGAGAAGTTCGTACAGCATTGAAGTTAAACTGTTTAAGAATCTCGAAATCTTTCCTTATAATCTCTTCGGTCATAGCATGTCCTAAATCGGCATTTTGCATGTGTGAGTTTTCAGCATTAACCTTTAGTGCTACACCGTTCAGCTTAAAAACATCACCATCGATCAGTGTCTCTTTGAATCCTATCCGTTGTTCAGCTATATCCTGCACAGTTCCGTTGTCTGTAAGCAATTGCATCTTAAGAGTATAGAGGTTCGGAGTTTCAGAAGTCCATTTTAAAGGATTCTTAATATCTTTCTTCAGTGTCAATTGTTTTTTGCCTGCAGATTCAAGCGCAAACTTGTCGCTTGTCATTTCTGCTACCAAAGTGTTCTTAGAATCGTATAAAGAGGCTTTCAGTGAATAAGACGCTGTTGGGGAAACAATATATTTCTTAACATCCATTTGAACCGAAAGAGCTGCATCGGTATAAGTCGCATCAAGATCCGTGGTGACGTACCAGTCGAACAGGCGGACATTGGGAGCAGCATAAATGCTTACGTCGTCAAAAATCCCTGCAAGTCTCCAGTAATCCTGACCCTCAAGGTAGTAGCCATCAGAATATTTTGTAACAAAAACAGCAATAGTGTTAGTTCCTTTTTTAAGGTATTTGGTGATATTGTATTCAGCCGGTTCCTGAGCACCTTCATTATATCCAACCTCTTGTCCGTTTACCCATACGAACGAAGCAGAAGCAGTTTTTTCCATTCTCAGGAAAACCTGATCCCCGCTCCAGGTTGATGGAATGGTGAATGTCTTTCTATATGCACCGGTTGGGTTATAATCCCTTGGCGTTTTCCCTAGCAGGACAGCAAACGGATCAGGTATACCAACGGGAGCGCGACCTCTTGTAGCTCTTGCTGTCGGGAACGGGGCATTAACATTCCTGAAAATCCGATCTCCATAACCCTGCATTTCCCAATTTGATGGAACTACAATATTGCCCCAACCTTTGTCGTTAAAACTAACATTGTAAAAATCAGCAGGTACCCCTTCCGGAATATCACTATAGTAGAATTTCCAATCGCCGTTGAGCGAAATTGTTTTGGCAGGAAGGAAATATGCACGTCCCTCTTCCTGATTCAGCTCAAACACCGAGGTGTTTTCGATATAGTTATATATGTTGTCGAGGAATTTCTCCTGCTGAACCAGCTTAGGTGGTTGAGCAACCAGTATGCAAGGTACAACAAGAAGGGGAAAGAACACTATCTCGTTGATTCTAAAGTATTTCATTGCTGTTCAGTATAATTGAAACTTCTAATTAACATTATCTATTTTGAAGGTACTGAATGAATGTGGCTGTAGCTGAACTGTCATCTAGTTTCCGCCAATCTGTAAATTAGTTGTTTTTGCTGCTTCTTCCTTGTTTTCAATAATCATTATCAGACTTTTATCCGGATTCAGTAATGCAAGCAATTCTGAATCGGACCAAATAGTTTAACCTTATACAATGGTTTCGAATTTACAACTTAAAATGACACTGACAAATACTAACTGGACAAAACGGATCACCTGAACACCTGTCACCGGTTTTGGGAGACCACCTTATAGTATTATCAATCAATTAAATGAAATGGTCAATCTTTGCCGGAAAAGGCTTGTCTATGCTGGCGTTTTTTCCAACTGAGCCGATGTCGATACCAAAGACTGAATCCCTGGATATGCAGACTTTATCCATACCGCCCCTTCGATTTTAGACAAATCCAACAGTAGTAACAACTAAAGATACTACTAATAACAGATAAAAGATAATTCCGGGGATTTGGAAGATCCTCAGGGGTAATTTGCCTCATCGGACCTTAAAAATTCAGGAATCAGGTTATTTTGATTTTCCTGACTTATTTTTCCTGGTCGGCACGATAAAAAGCGGAGTTGAGGTGTGATGCAGCACCCTTTCCGTAACGCTTCCCATCACAATATTTTCAAGCCATCTCCGGCTATGAGATCCAATAACAATAATATCCGCATTCACTTTTTTTGCTGTCTCAAGTATTGTATCGGCAAAATCGCCTTCTTCTACCAGAGTTTTAATTGTATCGTCACCAAGGTGATGTTTTGTTTTATCAAGAAATTGAAGTGATGCATTTTTCAGTTTTTCGGAATTTACCGGCATGACGGGGTCCATATATGGATAACCGGGAAAACCCATAACGGCAGAGTATCCTGGGGTTGTATAAAACACAGGATCTGCCATTACATGCATTAATACGACTTCAGCATTCATCGACTTCGCCATTGAAAAACCTGTCTCTGCCACTTTTTGCGCAGTCGGATTATAATCAAGGGCTATCAGCACCTTGTTCATCTTTTTAATTTTCATCAGTTTAATGTTTAATAATATACTCATTCCACAAACCATATTTGAAACTCCTTTGTTTAACCAGAGGGTGTTTTATCTCCAGGTAGCAGACGATAATTGTTTTAAAACAATAATAGTTTAACCATTTAACCTTAAGATATGAACAGACAAGTTATTCTTAAATCGAGACCTTCAGGCATTCCCGCAAAAGACAACTTTGAAATTAAAAGCGTGCCTGAACCGGCATTGAATGAAGGTGAAATAAAAATAAAGGCTAAATACATCTCGGTCGATCCTTATATGAGACCAAGGATGAGCGATACCCAGGGTTTTGAGCCGGGAAAGCCAATGGAAGGTAACATAGTGGCGGAGGTCATAGGGAGCCGTCATCCTGATTACAAACCGGGGGATGCCATCATGGGGGCTCTACCCTGGCAGGAGATACAGGTTGTGGCCCCTGAGAAAATCACACGGCTGAAGAAAGATGATTTTCCTTTAAGTCATTACCTTGGCATCCTTGGCCTTACAGGACTTACAGCATATTTTGGCCTGCTCGATCTGGGAAAGCCGGAAAAGGGTGAAACAGTGGTCGTATCTGGTGCTGCCGGTGCTGTCGGATCGGTCGTTGGCCAGCTGGCCCTGCTTCATGGTTGCCAGGTTACCGGAATTACCGGTACAGATGAAAAGGTATCCTTTCTGAAGGATAAACTGAAATTTGACAATGCGATCAATTACCGGAAGGAGCGAGACCTCTCTGCTGCAGTGGCAAGAGCCTGCCCTGAAGGTATTGATATTTATTTTGACAATGTGGGAGGTGAAATATCCGATGCGGTCCTTCCGCATATCAACCAGCATGCAAGGATACTTATCTGCGGACAGATCTCATTATATAACCTTACAGAAAGGCCAACAGGTCCAAGGGTACTGCCAATTATGCTGACAAAACATGCCATGATGAAAGGATTTACTGTCAGTGAGTACCCTGAACAGTTCCCGGAAGCAATTAAAAAGCTGGGAAACTGGATAAAGGAAGGCAAACTGATCCCTCAACAAACGATTTATAAGGGAATTGAAAAGTTGCCCGAAGCTTTCATAGGCTTATTCACAGGTGCAAATACCGGGAAAATGCTGGTGGAATTATAAGCGGATGAGCTTAATCCCTGGCAGTAGTGGCACAGTGGCCACAGTCACAGTCCATCCGGGTCTCTGCCAGGATTAAGGAGATCCCTCATAAAGTCAAACCTTCGCAGACTCAGGTTTTCCTTTATTCGGGATGACATGCGCTATTGAGATCTCCTTCACCTTGCAGAAAGGGGTGGAGCTATCTCATTGACCATGAGCTCCGAAGGAGCGACATTACATGTTATGGGAAATACATTTCATCAATGATGATACCGGCTTTAATTAATAAGATCCTGTATTAACGAGTTCACCGGTCAGCAGGAATACGTCATAATGCTTTACCACATTATCAGTTATCATCTTATTTATAACAAAGCATTTCCTGTGTTTAATATTAGAAAATCCAAGATTTCTGATCTTTTCCGACAGATCTTCAACATCAAATCCTTTATGCCCGGTAAAATCGTTACCGTGGAATGAACCATCTTCAGGGTAAAGATCGGCAATTGCCAGGTAACCTCCCGGGGCAATGATATTCCGGAATTTCACCAGGATATTGTCCAAATCAATAACATGGTGCAGCACCATCTGGGTCATCACGAGATCAAATTTTTCGCCGGTCCATTCCTCTTTTTCAAGATCAAAGAACAATGCTTTCAGGTTGTCTGCCCCCTCAGCAATTATTTTTTGCTCCATCACCCTGACCATTTCAATGGAACTATCCATCATTGTGATCTCTTTCAGCAGATCTTTCATCAGAAAGCTGGTGATGCCGGTACCTGCGCCATATTCAAGCGCTCTCATTTTCCTGCTCACAGGTATCCGGCTGATAAGTTCTTTTACAATTGCTGCAGACCTGTCGCGGTGCATTTGATTATTGTCCCACTGGGGAGCTTTAATATCAAACTCATTCATTATTTTAATTTTTCATATAACAGATCAAAATTAATTGTTTCCGTCAGGATTTGCTATCCCGGGCACAATATCAATGTGTTGATTGATATTTTTTGATGTGCGCTGAAAAAGTTAAATTTGCTGCAAACCAAATAATTATCGGAGGAATATTATGAGTAAAGGGATGAAAATCGGCATTCTGACAGCGGGCGGTGATTGCCCGGGAATTAATGCGGCAATCCGGGGTGTTGGCAAGACCGCAATCGTCAGATACGGCATGAGGCTCATAGGTATCAGTGATGGTTTTACGGGGATGATAAACAAAGAGCACATCGAACTGACAGAAAAGGACCTTTCTGGAATTCTGACTCTCGGCGGAACAATACTTGGTACGTCGAGGGAGAAACCGTTTAAGAATTCGGCAAAAGGTAACAGGGAGATCAAAAAACCTGCTCTAATTAAAGAACATTATGAACAGTTGGGTCTTGAGTGCCTTGTTTGCATCGGAGGCAACGGAACGCTCAAAACTGCAAATCTTCTTGCCCAGGAAGGACTGAATATTGTCGGCATTCCAAAAACTATTGACAATGATGTATGGGGTACTGATATTACTTTCGGTTTTGACTCGGCAGTAAATATTGCCACCGAAGCTATCGACAGGCTGCATTCAACCGCGAACTCGCATAAAAGAATAATGTTAATTGAACTCATGGGCCACAATGCAGGATGGATCGCTCTCTACTCGGGCGTTGCAGGAGGAGGAGATGTTATAGTGATTCCTGAAATACCCTATAAAATGGAAAAAATTGCTGATTATTTGCTTCAGCGGGCCAGGGAAAACAAGCCCTATTCGATCGTGGTCGTTGCTGAAGGAGTTGAAAATCCCGATAAGACAAAATCTGTCGCTGCCTACCTGGGCAGCAGGATCACTGAGCTAACCGGACTCGAAACCAGGGAGACTGTTCTGGGATATATCCAGAGGGGAGGTACTCCTTCGCCCATGGACAGAGTGCTGGCTACACGATACGGCAGTGCGGCAGCCGAAATAATCGCTTCAAGGGATTTCGGCAAAATGGTTGCTCTTAAAAATAACGAAATTGTTAGTGTCCCGCTTGCCGATATTGCCGGAAAGCTTAAGCTTGTCGAACCGGATAATCAGCTTGTGATCCAGGCAAAGAATATGGGAACCAGCTTTGGCGTGTGAGAAGTCATATAATTCAGATAGTCCACAACAAGCCAAAATACGAGCTGAAGAGGTGATCATTTGTTATACTGTGACCGACGGAGAAAATTATATGAAATTTTTCGCTGGGATTGAATGATCCGCCGACATTAAATCCAAGACCCGATTTGTCAGTATCCGTATCGGCAGAATGAAAATAAACCTCTCCTCCGAGTGTCAAAGACGGTGAAAAGTCATACTGTACCTCCCACCCTGCAAAGACCCAGTTCTTATTGCCCTCACCAGGGTTTATCCAGTAGCCGGCTCCTCCATAGGTTGTTAATTTACCCCACGATTTTTGTAGCCAAACGGGGAGATATATTTTAGCTTTGCCGTTACTGAATTCACCGTTTTTGACAGTAGGAATTTCGACTAACGGGAATATGCCTGCCTGAGGTGAATTGTCGGTCTCCTTAAGAAACCGGTATTTTATCCCGAATTCCGTATCTGCATAACCAAAATCAGCATGGTGACCCGGAATATAGTTATAATTCATGGGCAGCAGAAGGTGAAGCTGAACGTTTGGGATCACCCCGTAATTGAATTCAAGGTGAGGGCTTGTGCCTGACCACACTCCGAACTGACGGTTGTTTATTGATGAAATATAGTACTCCCAGTGTTTAAATCTGACAATCTCGGGATCATCGGTATCAAAAGGAGGGCCGGCAAGGCTGGTCTGAGCATAAATGAAAAGTAATAACCCGGTCAGGGCTGTGTGTTTTAAATGTAATAATGAGGTGTACCGGGTCATGATTGATTAACTATATCATCCGGTCTGTATAACAAAAAATATCACAATGTGTTTTTGAAGGATCCGTCCGGTCAGGGGCCTTTTGGCTTAACAGAATCAGCAGGGTATATATTCCCAAATTCCAATGCCCTGTTGTACGCAGAAATGAGGCTTTTCCTGGTCAATATCCCGACAAGCTGTGCCTGATTTTCTCTTTTTACAACGGGTACCCGTCCAACATCTTTACTAGCCATTTTATGCAAAGCTGTTTTAAGGCTCTCATCGGGGAAACAGACTATAAGATCTTTGGTCATGATCGTCTTTACCTCAGAGTTTGCCTCACCTCCGGCAAGTGCCTTGTTGATATCTTCGCGGGTAACTATTCCTGCAAGCAGGTCGTTATTGTCAAGTACAGGAAATCCCTTGTGATTGGTGCTTTTTATTATAAGTCCGACCATCGATACTGTATCCGCCTGGTGAAGTGCTATCACATTGGTTAACATAGCCTCCGAAACGGTTATGCTTTCCATCAGATCCCCATATTTGTATCTTTCGACATCAACACCGCTACGCCTCAGTTTTAATGTATAAATAGTATATTTGGATCTCCACCTCACAAGCATTGCAGAAATAACGCATGTGATCATAAGCGGAGGCAGAATCTCATAGTTCCCGGTCATTTCGAAAAGAAGCAGAATGGACGACATAGGCGCCTGTGATGTCCCGGCGAATACTGATGCCATACCTACAAGGGCAAATGCCCCTGGAGGTATTACAGTGGAGGGAATGATCAGATGAGCAAGCATCCCGAATGCCTCGCCGGTTAACGCTCCTATATAAAGTGATGGCGTAAAGATCCCCCCTGATCCACCGGAACCCAGTGTTAAGGAAGTTGCGAGTAATTTTAGAAAAGCGAGCACAATTAAAATCCAGAGTAACGGTTCTCCGTTAATTGAACTCTCAATAGTGTCATAACCCACACCGAAAACCTGGGGGAAACGAAGTCCGATAATCCCCACACCTAATCCGCCCAAAACAGGTTTTAAATACTCCGGCATCCTTAAGCCGTCGAAAAGGTCTTCACATTTGTATAATACCTTAACAAACAGCCATGCCATGAAAGCCATAACCAGTCCCAGAACCAGATAATATAGAAAATCCGAGATATTATAAAGGTGAAAAGGGGGCATCAGCATTGAAGGGTGATTCCCCAGGAAAAGCCTTGATATTACGGTCGCGGTAACAGAAGACAGAACGACTGATGAAAAATTCCTCAGCCCATATTCTCTCATTATGACTTCCAGCGCAAAAAATATCCCGCCAAGGGGGGCATTAAAGGTTGCGGCAATGCCTGCAGCTGCACCGCAACCAACAAGAGTCTTGGTCTTTTCTTCAGTAAGCTTGAATAGCTGTCCTATCGAGGAACCAATTGCTGACCCTATCTGGACAATTGGTCCCTCCCGCCCTGCAGATCCTCCTGATCCGAGGCAAATTGAGGAAGCCAGTGATTTTATTGCTGCCACACGTGGTCTTATTTTCCCCTGCCCCGCCAGGACCGATTTCATAACCTCGGGGACTCCGTGTCCCTTAGCTTCCCTGGCAAAAAAAAATGTCAGAGGACCCACCAGTAAACCTCCAAGCGCAGGAAGAAGCAACACATTGTACTTCCCCATGAAGCTTAGAATGCCGGCACCCGTAACAAAGAACAGGTTATTGAACTGAGCGATCATCCAGCGAAAGAAAACTGCTCCGAATCCACCTCCAAGTCCGACAAGTATTGAAAATACAAGAAAGTAACTTGCATCTGATGTTCGCAGATAGAAGTAAAGTTTTTCGATCTCGGGTTTGATTTTTTTAGCTTTTGAGCGAAATAACCCTGACCATCGATTATAAATAGCTGACCATTTAATTTTAAAAAATCTCATCCGGGCAGTATAATCTGAAAACCTGGAAAATTGAAGTCTGAAATGATTTTATGGTACGCTTCATTTGTTAAGGCAAAGGGTTTATTTTATGTAACAAACAGTTCGGATTATTTGTTTCCGTTCCTCCGTCTAAGCGAGTTGCCGGGGGTTCAGGGAATGAATTCAGATACTCATTAAGACAGTACATTCCCTGTAAACCCCGGGGGGTGTTAATTAAATATTTATTAATGCTTCCTTCATCACTAATTAATACAGGTTTAACGGGTACCAGGGCATTTGGGGATAACTTTGCTTAAGTAACTTGAAAAGCGATGACAACCCAGGAATTCGACAGCACCCTGTTGGGCATGAAATCCGACCTTACAAGGTACGCCATGAGTCTTACCTCAAACCGTGAAAGAGCGCTGGACCTTTTACAGGATACTTACCTTAAAGCAATGACAAACAGAGATAAATTTGTTGATTTTACAAATCTGAAAGCATGGGTCCTGACAATAATGAAGAACACTTTCATTAATGATTACAGGCGCAAGGTCAAGGAAAATACAATTATTGACTGCACTGATGATTTGTATTACATTGACTACTCCCGCAGTAAGGGAGTAGCCAATTCAGAGTCCGATTTTTTCAGCGAAGAGATTGAAAAGGAGATAAATACTCTGCACAGTGATTTAAGAAAGCCTTTCAGAATGCACATTCAGGGTTATAAATACCAGGAAATTGCCGACGAACTGGGACTTAAGATAGGAACTGTTAAAAGCAGAATATTTTTTGCCCGTCGCCGGCTAATGCTTGCCCTGAAAGACTATAAATAACATCCGGATCCGCTCCGGCCGGATTATTACTTCTATTGACACTTAAGATTCTTCCTCTCCGCTTTGGCAGCTTCTGCAAAAGCCCCATAGACAGCATTCTTAAATGAAGCACAGGCTTCTGCATTCTGCCCTTTACCCACCTGTGCCAGACCAAGCTGAAAGTAATATTTCGCTTTTGCTGTTGCGTCGCCTGTTTCAAGATTCAGGCCTTTCCTGGCATATTCAGCAGCGCTGTCGAATTTTTTCTGCTTGTTGTAAACATCGGAAAAGAAATAATCAAGATCTTTGTCATCGCCATATTTTGCAGCTTTATTTAGCTGGACAAGAGCTTCATCAAGCTTATTTGCCTGATCAAGTTTCGAGCCGGCTGCCCTGAAATATTCGAGTGCCAGTTTGGATGCCTGTTTTGCTTTTACTGAATCATTCGTACTTTTCGTCTTTTCGATAAACAAATCAATGTTTTCCTCAAATTTGTCTGAATTGTTCTGGCGGCTGTAAATTATGGCCTTATTGAAAATCGCTGAGGAATAGCCGGGATTGATGGTCAGTAAACTGTCAAATGCCAGTAGTGCATTATTGTAATCCTTCTTTGAAAACAGATCTACGCCCATATTGTAATAGGCTTGTACCAGTATCCTCCCGGCATTTTCTTTGGCAGTTGCATTCGCATACTTATCTGCTTCAGCAGCAGCCTTTTTGGCAGCCCTGATAATTTCAGGGGCCGGCTTCTTTTCATTCAATAGGTTGGAGGCTACCTTGACATATAATCCAGGCAATACTTCAATGGCTTTTTGCTTCAGGTCAGCAGCAGATTCACCAACTTTGTCCGACAATGTAATCACATTCTCAAATGCCGCAATGGCTGCCTGAGGATTAGTCTGTATCGCATTTGCTCCATCATTGTAATACTTTATTACTTCATTACGGTCCTGACCGTTCATGTTCATTGTGATCATGGCTGAAGCAATGATAATACAGGCAAGTCTTTTCATTTCTTTATGGTACATTTTCGTAAAGATTAAAAGGTTATCATCCGTAAATGTAAAAATTATTATTGAATTATTTGTTCATATAAAGTTCCATTTCCCTCGAATGATCTAAATGGCAATCTGGTTTTCTGTTCAGGTCATCATTAACACGGTCCTTTATCCGGAGCAAACCTACCTGGCCTTAGGAACCGCTGACCGGAGATATTCCAATACCGATCTTGCCTCCTCAGTTGAAAAATTGGGCGGAGTCATGGGAACCTTATATGTTCTGATCAGATTCCTGACAACAGTATCCTGTTGTTGCATCTGGGCAGTGTTAAGCATCATATTCATTATAAATTCGGGAGTCCTTGTAATGGTGATAGTTCGTAGCGGCGGACCAATTTTCTTCTGGTCCAGATCATGGCAGATAATGCACTTGGAGTTGAACAAACCCTGGCCTTTTTCCACCATTTCAGGATTGATGGCCCCAAGTTTAATACTTTTGATGGGTCCTATACCACGATCTTTCTGCTGGTAAGAAAATCTCGTGCCTGTATTGCCTGAAGCAACTTCTTTTGAATGCATTAATTTGCTTCCGCTTTCGTCGTTCATGAAAAACATTGATACTGACAAAATTGTCAACATCAAAACTAACAGCAACTGGTACAATTTCATAGTTTTAAAATATTTCCTTGTGAATCTGTAATTAACCTTGTGCTCATTAATATTTTACATCAGATATTCGTAACAGGGATTAAAAAGTCAGCCATGTAAGAAGATATAGAGAATTATTATCGAAGGAGTTACGGCCAGATCCGTCATAATTGTTCCTGGCGCCATTGAATTTGTTATTAATCACATACTGGACTGAAAATTGAACATTATACCAGGGTATGTAATTAAACTGCATGATGAATCCATTACTGTCAGGTTTGCCTGATAAACTGCCATCCACAGACTGCGGTGCGTAGAGCATTGAATCAGACGTGCCGCTGATCATATAATATCCCAGGGTAAGTCCGCAGCCCATGTTACCGAAAATGCTTCCGTCAATCTTAAAGGAGTTAAGCCTGTCTCTCCTGTTGGCGGCGATTTCAGACCCGAATGACGCATCGAGCTCCTGAATTTCATGTATCCATGTTGAATGGAATATGAGATTCGCTTTTGAAAGGGAATACTCAAACTGAAGATCAAATCCGATATCAGTGTATTTATCTGTCAGTCCTGATACACCAAACGGATACATCTTTGTGTATAGTCCGTATGTGCCTGCTTCTATATAACTGGCAGGCCATTGATGCTGCACTGCAAGCCTCCAGTAGGGTGCCGCGCCTTTAATGATCATATTTGCTTCACCTCCCGGCGGATCGGGTGCACCCTGGGGTGCTGACCTGTAAAGACTGAATTCTCCGTATACCAGACTGTTGAACATTCCATAAGCACCCAGACCTGCAACCTGTTGAGCCAGGGCACCTTCAATCACTGTCGAAGCAAGAGGTCCCGGGGCAACAGGTGATGAAGCGTAAGGGAAACCCCATGCAGGCAGGCTGTTCCAGGGATCCTGAACTGTAGGATTATTATTTAACGTAAACCCGTAAATCAGTTCTTTGGAAGCAAGCTGCGTCTTATTGGCGTATCGGATATCCACATTATCCATTCCGAACGAAGCCCCCTGCTGATCGTAAGTTACCTGGATAAAAGAACCTATCCGGGGCGTGATCATGCTTGAGAGGAACAGACTCATCTGCTGGGGTAATTCAACATTGTTGTTCTGGGTGCCGGGAAGTTCTTTGTCAAGCCGCGAAAAGGATGTCTGTACCATCACCGCGAAGTCCGGGATCGACAGCAGCTTCAACCTGTTCTTTCCGTTTGCTGTTTTGTCGTCGATCGTACTTATGGTCGTAAGAGTATAACCGTTGAGTTTGAAGAGCCTGCCAAAAGAGTTCAGCTGTGGGAAAACGGAATGACATGCTGTGCATGACAAACCTGTCTGGCGTGCAAATGAAGGTGTTCCGGCTGCGGGCACGCTTAATCCGGTAAGGCAAATGCCCGCAAATAACATTACGGCTTTGCCATTTATCCGGATCAGATTTTTCACATAGATTTTTTCATTCATATTTCTTTTGTATTTCAATGAAATTTTCTGAAACGAAAAGAATGGCTGTTTTGGGCCCAAAATAGTTCCATGTTGTGGATGTCAGCTTTCACTCACATTCCCCGCACAATCATGCTGCTTTTATTTGTTAACAAATCAGGTCGTTGCAATGTTTAATCTGAACGTCTTTCCCGGTTTGATTTCCGTGGCAATTCTGGCAACAGTCTCAATAGCAATTGCTGCGAAGGCTGCTCCATAATCAAGGTCAATATTTTCGAGGGTGTCTTTAGTATCGTGGTAGCCTGTCCTGTTTATATCATAGTTCTCCATGAAGAGCACCACCGCGACGCCTGTATCTGAAAATATTTGGCCATCAGTATTATAAAGTGAGCTATGAGGATTATATTTTGTCCTGATTTCCCCGTTCAGGTGAAGGAATTTTGCAATTCCGGGGATCTGTTCGGTAGTGATACGCTTACCGCGCCCCCTGTGCTGCCTTTCAGGTAACTCATTCCATTCAGCGATCTTTTTATTCCAGATCAGATTTGCCAGGTGAGCCTGCATGGCAAGATAAAATGACTCAGTGCTGTGGCCCGGAGAGATCTGGAATATATTCTGGTCATCATCGCGATTATGCCCTATCATATCCATGATAAACACGCCCACGACCGTGGTTTCTGAAAGATCGGTGAACAGGTCCTGCCCTGTTTTTAAATGAACCCTTTTTTCAACCAGCAACTGACAGAAATTTCGGGCGCCCATGCAGTCCGAAGGAAATTCCTCTCCTGTAAGATGTAAAAGCCAGATATCGCGTTCAAGCCTGCCTTCCTTAGCCAGCCTGAGGAAAATCGGGGCAGCCTGAAGAAGGGTAGAAGTGGCGGAATAATCGTCATCGGCGCCATTAGCTGAAAGTCGTGCTCCCGATCCGCCCTTTTCCTTTTCGTAGATATCTTCCATATAGGCTGTATCATAATGATCGCCAAGAATAACTGCCTGTTTCCGGTTTCTTCCCGGAATCACCATAAGAATGTTTCTCTCAAAAGTTTCATCATTCTGGTTTCCCGTCCAGCCTCCATAAATTGAAAAATCAAAATCGGTCACCCACCTGAAAAGCAGTTCGCCGCAGATTGCTACTCCTTCCATGCCCTCCCCGGTAATTGCTTTTCTGTGCCGTGCAATCAAATAGTCGCCAAGGGTCCCGAGGTCGCTCCTGTGTCTCTTTATAACAGCCTGTGTCTTTTCATCCATCGCTATATCAGCGTTATCCTTATTAATGAATTGACCCTGGGCAAGATACCTTATATCATTCCACCAGTTTTCTTCAAACCGGCGGGTTGCCGTTACGGAAAAGGTTATTGCTTCGGGGAGAACTGATAAGCTCTGCTGTTCAATAATACCCGATAAAGCTTCCTGCATCTTTATTCCGGACTTATTGGTAACACAGTGTGCCGGAAGCTCGTCAAGCCATTCATCAAGGTCCTTATCCTTTGCGATGTTCAGCAGGCTTCGGGCATATGAACGCGGCAGGGGATTTCTGTCCTGCATTTGCCATGTATCGAGCAGGGAAAGAATGTTAAGCGATGTCTGGTGTGAATAATGATCAGAGTTGTTTTGAAATTCATTCAGGGCTGAAAGGTAAAGTTCTCTTTTCAGAAGATGCGGCCACATTTCAACCGGGTGGTTCAAGGCCAGGTCGTTCTTATGATATCCTGTTATATACCCTGTCAGGTTATTGGCACAGATCTCAACGGCATCAGATCCCGACGGCAGGCAGGCTGCCATGATCCGGTGGAGATATACCTCATGCTCACCTACCCGCATCGGCGGAAAAAAGAACCGGTAACCGAAAAGGCCGCCTTCAAGGATGGTTTTTTCAGCTTCTGCTATTTCATTTCGTGTGGCATCAGGTCCATCGAGCAAAAGCTCAAACTTATGGTTCCAGATGTGGCTGTTCCGGGCAAGGGGCTTATCATATAATCCCATGTCTTCAGGCTCAGTGCTGAACAAAGCCTTGGCAATCCTTGCTTTGCTTCCGGCTTCATTGAGTTCATCCTGGTATCTGTGCAGCCGTTGCCACCGATGGGTCCGGTGAAAATCTTCATGCAGAAGTTCCCTGGTGAAAGAGACATCTTCCCCGGTACGCGGTTCATGAAACCAGCCTGATTGTGTAACCTTTAATCCGCTGATTCCCCTGTTCCGTAATATGAGATTCAGCAGGGGCACCTGCCCGCCCGGACGAAAGGCCCTGCTCAGCTTTTCATAACCGGGCATGCCCCAGAACACGAGTGATCCGGGAAACGGGATCAACGCCAGTTTGCATGAAAGATAAAGCTCCCTGATACGCGGGGGCAATGACTCAAAAGGCTCGAAAGTAAGCAGGTACTTTGTCGCTGCCAATTGAAAATCATCATCTGTTACGAATGATTGTATCCAGTCAGGCACGACTGCTCCTGAGCGCAATATCCTGAAACCTGCTTCAAAAAGTGAATCGCGGCCTGAACATTTTTCGGTATAGGCATGCGACAGAATACCGGTAATGAAGGAAACAAATTCATTTTCGGGATTTACTGCTTCTGCGCCTGGGGCAAAGTTCTTCCAGAACGCTGTTTCAGGATCAAGGGTGCTTCTTCCAAAAAAGGTCCAGGTTACCCGGCCCTTGTCATCCTGGGTGCGCGACAGCATCAGGGGCAGAATTGTCACGAATCTCTCGTGTGATAAAGTCCCGGCTGCTGACGCCAGTTCAGGAGGCCAGTACGGGTTATCCTTCAGATTCTCCCCGTTGTGGCCGTGGATATGACGTTCGGGCAAGCCCCTTCCAACCCTGACAAGGTTATCCATGATCTGCTGCCCCACGTTTTCAATTCCGGGTTTCAGTTCATACTCCTCTTCTATCTCGGTGATGTGCCAGATGCATGGGTCATCATCGGAGAAAAGGATACGATCTCTTTCGCCCAGCGGCTTTCGGCCGGCAAACGGCGGGGGCATGAATTCGGAATATGCTGCAATCGGATAACAGTTATTGCAGTCAAACCATGGATAACCATCCAGCATTTTCTGCCAGCCGCATAATTCCTTATCTGTCATGATCAGAGTTTTGGATAGTCTGACTTCTTGTCCCGTATTATCTTTTCAGGACCACACTATTTAACACCGGTTGTTATAATTTGTTAAACAGCCTGATATGTTTTGTTTAACCATAATCCGAATTTTAGATGGCGGCGCACGATTTGGTTCGGTTTGAATTTATTACCTTCGTTCTCGCCAACTATATTAATTTCCAACACTAACCTATCCTGCAATGAAAAACAAATTCATTTCTACCTGCCTTTTAATGCTGTTTTTAATCCTGTCGGGAAATTTATTCTCACAGGATGAAAATGTAAAGAAAACCCTGACAAAGCCGGCTCTTCTGGTCATTGATATTCAAAATGCATACCTCGACGGAATGGCCCCGGGAGAGAAGGAATCAGCCATGCTGAATATAAACTACTATATACAGCTTTTCCGCAGTCATGGCTATCCGGTAATACGGATCTATCATTACAGCAAAGAGTATGGTCCCGAACAGGGTACTGAACAATTCGAATACCCGTCTTCAGTGCTGATCAAACCTGGTGACCCCAAAATTGTCAAGACTTATGCGGATGCTTTCAACAAAACCGACCTGGATAAAGTAATTAAGGAGCAGGGCAGCAATACCCTGTTCCTGTGTGGGTTAAGCGCTGTGGCTTGTGTACTGGCAACATGGCAGGGAGCCAGGAACAACGACTATAAGGCATTTCTGATAAAAGATGCGATAATGAGCCATAATGAAGACTATACCCATAATATTGAAGCTATGTTCGATGCTGTCGGTCCCGATGTTGTGAGCTTAATACTTGAAAATTCAGGTAATTAATCTCAATGACCCTGGCCTACGGTTCAATTCCGATCTTTCTGATTGGTGACCGATAAATTAATCCATACATTTAGACAATTAATTATCCTGAAATGAACATTGAAAGGACTTTCGATCTGCTTGATATTTACAGGGAACGTAATGCCATGACAGATGCACTCTGCAGCAAAATTAACGGTGAATGGATAAAATACAGCTCGGACGACTATATTTACTACTCTCTTAATTTTTGTTATGGTCTTCTTGAAACAGGCATCAGAAAAGGGGACAAGATCATAACCATCTCAAACAACAGGCCCGAATGGAACTTTGCCGATATGGGAATGTCAATGATCGGGGTTATTCATGTCCCGGTTTTTGCATCTCTGTCCACTTCTGATTATCAGTATATTATTAACCACAGCGAGGCAAGGCTCATACTTGTGTCCGACAGGAAACTGTATAACGTTGTAAATCCTGCAGCCAGAGCTGCCGGACATCCGGTCACGGTTTATTCCTTCGACGAGATCGAAGGTGTCAAAAACTGGAAAGAAATTGTTGATGAGGGAAGGAAGAGTTCCCCGAAACATGATCAAGTTGTCGGGATCATAAAGAGAAATATTAGTCCCGACGATTTTGCTTCACTTATCTATACATCAGGAACGACCGGCAGGCCCAAGGGGGTGATGCTTACTCACCGGAACCTGGTAAGTAATTTCCTTGCCGCCGCCAAGGTCTTCAACCTGAAACCCGAAGACAAGTACCTGAGTATTCTGCCGTTATGCCATGTGGGGGGGAGGCTTGGCAACTATCAGACCCAGTATAGCGGTGCAAGCATTTATTATGCTGAAAATATGGGCTCAATTGCGATGAATATGGGAGAGATAAAACCTGATGGTTTTGATGCCGTCCCCAGGGTGCTTGAGAAATTTTATCACGTCATCATTTCAAAAGGAAATAAGCTCGAAGGAGTGAAGAAGAAAATATTCTTCTGGGCAGTTGACCTTGGACTTAAGTACAAACCGTTTGGCGCGAACGGATGGCTTTACGAAAGAAAACTGAGAATTGCCGATAAGCTTGTATTCAGCAAATGGCGGAGCGCTCTGGGAGGAAAGGTAAGGATTGTCGGTTGCGGGGGAGCAAGCCTTCAGCCAAGGCTGGAAAGGATCTTCTGGGCAGCCGGGATAAAAATTGTAAACATGTATGGTCTGACCGAAACCTCACCGATAATCACGATCAACAGGACAGAAAAGGGAAGCCTGAAGCTTGGTTCAGTAGGAACAGTTATAGAAGGTGTTGAAGTAAAAATTGACGATCACGGCGAAATATTGTGCAAAGGACCCAACGTTACTCCGGGTTATTACAAGGACCCTGAACTTACGAAACTGGCTTTTGATGAGGACGGGTGGTTCCATACCGGAGATATCGGACATTTCGAGGATGGCAAATTTCTAATGGTGACCGACAGGAAGAAAGAGATATTTAAGCTGTCGAACGGGAAATTCATTGCACCTCAGATAATTGAAAATATCTTTAAGGAATCAGCAGTCATTGACCAGATAATGGTAATAGGGGAACATGAAAAATTCGCAAGCGCTTTGATCTCTCCCGACTTTAAGTTTTTTGACAACTGGAGAAAACTGAAAAAAATTATATTCAACGATAATGAGGACCTTATCCGTCAGCCTCTTGTTCTCTCATACATTTCTGACGAAATTAACAAACTGAACAGGCGACTTAGTCCACCTGAAAGATTGAACAGGTTCAGACTTGTAAAGGATGAATGGACCCCGGCAACAGGTGAATTGTCTCCTACACTGAAACTGAAACGTCAATTCATATGCGACAAATACAGGGACCTGATTTCACAGATATACATGAAATAGGCAGAACATTTTTGTATTCAATATCATGGAGCTGCTGAGAGTTACCGACAGGAAGACAAAAAAGATGTTCCTTGATACGGCACGGTTCATCTACATGAACGATAAAACCTGGGTATGTCCGCTCGATAACGATATTGAGATGGTGTTCGATCCGTTAAGGAATACATATTTTAAACACGGAACTGTCGAAAGGTGGGTCATCCGTGACGAAAAGAAAAGACTGATAGGACGCATCGCAGCTTTTATCGATTTCAACATGGCAAATTCTTATGACCAGCCAACAGGAGGGATCGGTTTTTTTGAGTGCATTGATAATAAGGATGCTGCATTTCATCTTTTTGATACTGCAAAAGAGTGGCTGAAAGAAAAAGGGATGGAAGCAATGGATGGCCCGATAAATTTCGGCGAGACCGACAAGTACTGGGGACTTCTTGTTAAAGGATTCACACATCCGGCATTCGATGTGCCTTATAACCACGCCTACTACAGGAACCTGTTTGAATCATACGGTTTTCAGGTTTATTATAAGATGGAAGGATTTCATCTCGACATTACCAAGCCTTTACCGGAAAGGCTTTCGATGATTGCCGGGCGGTTACTGCGGAATCCTTCATATGAATTCAGGCATTTTACATGGAAGGAAGAGGAAAAATATTCAAGGGATTTTGCAGAAGCATTCAACGAAGCCTGGGCCTCGTTTAAAAAGAATTTTGAACCTCTCGAAGAGCAGTACATCAGGGCGACGCTCAAAAAAGCCAGGCCGATAATTGATGAGGAATTTATCTGGCTTGCATATTTTGAAGGAAAACCGATAGCTATATTTCTGATGTTCCCCGATCTGAACCAGATCCTCAGTCACTTCAAAGGCAAACTCAGCATTGCAGGTAAGCTGAAATTCCTCTGGCTGAAGAAAAAGAAAACCATGACCAGGGCAAAAGCTTTGCTTATGGGTGTCATTCCGAAATTTCAGAACCGCGGAATTGAATCGGCATTCATCCATAATGTCCAAAAGGTTTTTGAGAGCAAACCGCACTATACCGAAATCGAATTCTCATGGATTGCTGATTTCAATCCCAAAATGAGAAAGTTGTTCATCGCAGTTGGCATTGTGCCGGTGAAGGACTATGTTACCTTCAGATATCTGTTCGACAGGTCAAAGGAATTCAAACGGTATCCCATTCCGGAAACGGACTAATCTCATATCAATATTAAATGAAATACGATGTAATCATTATCGGCTCAGGTTTGGGCGGACTAACAGCCGGGGCCAAACTATCACGGGAAGGTAAAAAGGTGCTTCTTATCGAACAGCATGACCGTCCGGGTGGATATGCTACCACATTCCGCAGGGGTGATTTCACATTCGAAGTTGGTTTGCATGAGATGGACGGACCTGCTGCAGGAGATATCAAAACCAGGATATTCAACGATCTTGATGTGTTTAAGAGTGTTGAGTTCCTGCAGGTGCCTGAATTCTACCGGTTTGTCAACGGCCGCATCGATATGGTCATTCCGCACGACCCTGTAATTGCAGCAGAAAGACTCTCCGGACTATTCCCTGAAGAAGAAAAAGGCATCAAGGCGTTTTTTGACAGGATCACAAAACCGGTGAGGAAACCACTTTCCGGCGTGGGTCCCGACATAAGCATCGGAGAATTCCTTGACACTATAATTAAAAACGAAGATCTGAAGCTTGTCCTTCTTGGCAATCTTGGCTACTTCCATGATGACCCGTACTCACTTTCCCTTTCTTATTACTCTGCCGCACAGGGAAGCTATTTTGCAGGCGGAGCCAGTTTTATAAGAGGAGGATCGCAGCATCTGTCCGATCATCTTTCGGGTTTTATAAGCGATCACGGTGGTGAAGTTCTCTTAAACCGTACAGTCACGGGCATAATGACTGAAAATAGCAAAGTGACAGGAGTTACGTTCAGACGGAAAAACGATACTTCCAGCATTAACGAGGCCTTTGCAGATGAGGTCATTGCAAACAATGCCATGCCCAATGTTGCAGGACTTTTACCTGAAAACTACGGAAACGCGTTGACAAATGAGTTGAAAGCTCAGAAGACCGGGGCGTCATTGCTGACTATTTACCTGGGATTCAATAAGCCTCTGAGGGATCTGGGATACAATTACTATTCCGCTTCAGTTTTTGACAAATCAATAGTTTCACAAAGGGATATTGCCGGTAACAATTCAGGGGATTACCGGTCACGGAGTTTCATTTTTGCAGATTACAGTCAGGTTGATTCGCGACTTGCCCCGGCCGGGAAAGGTGTCGGAGCAATCTGCTGTATCGATTATCTGAAAGACTGGGAAGACCTTGAAAGAAAGGAGTATGCCGCAAAAAAAGAGAGAGTCGCCGCAATCTTTATAAAGAAGCTCGAAGAACTGATCCCCGGGGCAGGAGGTATCATTGAATCCTATGAGGTTGGCACGCCGTCCACGCTCAGGAGGTACACACTTAATCCGGGAGGTGCTGTCTATGGTTTTGCACAGCTGCCATCCCGCCAGACGATCGACACTTCGATCCTTCCTGATAACCTCCATTTTGCATCTGCATGGGGAAAGACAGGGGGAGGCTTTTCAGGTGCGATATACTCAGGCTATTTCTGCGCTGTGAATATTCTTCGCAAAACTCAGGTACACCGCGGGTGATTGAAGTCCTTCCTTTTGAAGCTACTATTTTGCCCACTCATCAAGTTTAACGATATTCAGGTTCCTGATCAGATCGGTCATTTCATTTCTGGCTGCTTCGAAGGAGCCGTATTTGTTTATGATCACCTTTAATGATCCGGTGTTATTCAAAAGTGCCAGCCTTACATCACATTTTTTCACAGTTAACGGTATATTAGCCCTGCTGTAAGTAGTATAGCGCCTCATCGATCTGTATATGCTGAATTTGCTGAAGCTGTCGGCGGGATACCATCTGCCTGCCTTCAGAATACCGAAATAGCTGGTATATGCCCTTATTCTCCTCGAATCAAAATCTATCATTGCCCCGTCATGTGTAAATGCGATGAAGATGCCCACCGGAACAAGGATCAGGGCAGCAGGGTTAAAATATGCTGCAATGGCGCCAATGATCATAAATGAATATCCGGCAAAAGTCCCTGACGGACCGCATAATTTATCGATTTTATGATCTTTTACCATTTCTGTGCAAGTTATGCAAAACAGTTTGGGCAATTCTTATTTTGTCAATCTTTTTTCAAAGGAGCAGCTAATTGATCAAAGGACTTTAGTAATTTTATTTTTTTTCAGGTACTCAGAATATTCATCAGCGATCTGTTACCTGTTCTTTAATTGTTGCTCACCAATGCAATATCCCTGTTGAATGAAAAAGCAAGTAAAAGGAAATAATTCATCTTTTGGCGGGCACTCTGAAAAAGATGCAACTTTCAGGGAGTTTATGCCCGAAAGTGATACTCTTCTCCTGACGGTAATTCAAAACACCTTCGACCCGGTCTATATCAAGGACAGGGATAGCCGCATAATAATATGCAATACTGCCCTCGGGAAGATTGTTGGCAAGCCTGTCTCCGAAATAATAGGAAAGACTGATGGTGAATATTATGAAGATCCGGTTGTCGGCAAGAAACTTCGTGAAAGTGACCTTTTAGTGATGGAATCAGGGAAAAGCCAGATAGTAGAAGAAACGGTCAATACGCCCCTCGGAGTCAGGACATTCATCTCGAGCAAATCGCCCTATTACAGCGAATCCGGTGAATTAGTTGGAATTGTTGGGATATCACACGATATCACCGACCGTAAACGGGCCGAGGACTCGCTGAAGAAGAGTGAACAGAAATACCGCACGATTATTGAAACTGCGCAGGAAGGCGTCTGGATTTTAGACGAAGCACTCAGTACCGTATATGTTAATCCCAGGATGGCCGAAATGATTGGTTATCAGCCGGCTGAAATGTTTGATAAGTCATTGACCTCATTTGCCTGGGACAATGGCAAGCTTATTTCAGACAGGAAACTTAAGGAGCGCAAGAAGAGAACCATGCCTCTCGGAAGTTATGAATATATCCTTAAATGCAAGGACGGCTCTCCCAAATGGGTAATAATAAATTCGACTCCCCAGTACGATGAAAATAACAGGTATACAGGGTCGCTCAATATGATAAGCGACATTTCTGAACTAAAAGAAACCGAAAGACTTTTGAAGGAAAGCGAAGAGAAATATATGGAGCTTGTAACGAATGCCCGCAGCATTATTCTTAAAATGGATACAATGGGGCGGTTTACATATATCAATCAATTCGCTCTCGATTTTTTCGGGTATAATAATGAGGAACTAATCGGTAAAACAGCTTTCGAAACAATTGTTCCCCGGGTCGAGAGCTCCGGCCGGGACCTTGTTGGATTGGTTGAAAGCATTTATGAAGACCCGGACAAATTCTCGGTTAATATCAATGAAGCCATAAAAAGGAACGGCGAAAGGGTTTGGGTGGAGTGGTATAACAAAGCCCTTTTTGACAGGGAGGGCAAAAGAAGCGGGCATATAGCGATAGGTATTGATATAACACAGAGGATCCTGGCTGAGGAATCGCTGAAGCAAAGTGAAGAAAAACTGAGATCAGTTCTGGATGCTGCCCAGGAATCGATCTATATGTTCGACAAGGAGGGAAGGTTTACGATGTCCAATTCAATCGGGTTTAAAAGATTTCACGATATTCCTGAAAAAGACTTTATCGGGCATAAGTTTTCTGAATTCATGAGCAATGACCTAGCCATTCAGCGGCAACAGAAGCTTGATGAAGTATTCAGAACAGGCAATCCCCTTGAATTTGAGGATGAACGAAAAGGCATGATATTTCATCACAACTTTGTCCCGGTTTTCAGTAAAGGCGATATAGTTAATGTTGCAACATTCAGCACCGACATTACCAAACGCAGGATGATTGAAAGAGAACTCCTTGAATCACGCGAAAGGCTCAGGATCGCTCTTGAAAATGGCAATATCGGGATCTGGGAGTGGAACCTTTTAACTGATGAGGTTATCTGGGATGAAAGAACTGAAGAGATGTTCGGACTTTTGCCCGGAACGTTCGGAAAAACATTCGGTGCGTTTTTCGAGCTGGTCCATGAAGAAGATACGCCTCACATCCGTAAGGCGATGAATGCAGCTCTTGAGCAGGGATTGCCTTATGAAACGATTTTCAGGGTCAGAACTGCCGGAGGCAAGTTAAAATTTATAAGTTCAAAGGCCCTGATAAACAAAGATCCTGACGGGAAACCGGTAAGCATGACCGGAGTTACTTTTGACGTGACCGAGCTCCGTGAAGGTACGGAGCAGCTTATACTGAAACTTAATGAGGATCTGCTTCGTTCCAATAAAGAGCTTGAGAGTTTTGCCTATGTGGCATCCCACGATCTGCAGGAACCTCTGAGATCGATCACAAGCTTTACCCAGCTGCTGTCGCACAAATACAGGGACAAGCTCGATGACCGTGCGAACGAATATATTGATTTCATTGTTGAAGGAGCTGTCAGGATGTATGATCTGCTGAACGGATTGCTCGATTATTCGAGGATCAACACGAGAGGGAAAATATTCCAGTCCGTTGATCTGTCAAGGATCCTTGTAACGGCGAAAAAGAATCTGGCCCTGAAGATCAGGGAGACAGGAGCCCAGATAAAGGTTGATGAATTACCTGTTATTTCAGGTGATGAAAATCAGATGGTTCAGCTTTTTCAAAACCTGATCATAAACAGTATCAAGTTCAACACTAAAGTACCCAGGATCCATATTTCATCAAAGTCAGAGCCTGACGCTTATATTATTTCGTTTACTGATAATGGGATCGGAATTGAAGCTCAGTATTTTGAAAAGATCTTTGCTATTTTCCAGAGACTTCATTCCAGGGATCAGTATGAAGGGACAGGGATAGGTCTTGCTATTTGCAGGAGAATTGTGGAACGCCACGCCGGCAATATCTGGGTCGAATCTGATCCAGGCAGGGGATCCACTTTTTTTGTCAGACTGCCGAAAAACTAACTCTGGTGGAAGCTTCAAGCTTTGCTTTGTTTCTCGCTGAGTTTTGCAGAGCCTAAAGCTAAAGTTGCCGGTTGCGGGTTGCGGGTTGCAATCGTTTGGTGTTTTACAAAAAAACATCAAACAATTTTTAACCTTATCTTTGTGCATTTAAAAATGGATCACTAACATTTAACCGTTATGAGTAAGTTATTTACGCCAATTAGCATAAAAAACATAACCCTGAAAAACCGGATCGTGATGTCGCCGATGTGTCAGTATTCGGCTGAAGACGGATATGCTAACGACTGGCACCTTGTTCACCAGGGAACAAGGGCTGCCGGAGGTGCGGCTCTGATTTTTACCGAAGCAACGGCAGTGTCGCCTGAGGGACGTATAACTCCCGGCGATACAGGTCTCTGGAGCGACGGACAAATCCCCGGATTGAAACGAATAGTCGATTTTATACATCAGCAGGGTGCAGCTGCAGCCATTCAGCTCGCGCATGCCGGCAGAAAAGCCTCCTGCTCGGCTCCGTGGGACGGCGGGAAACAGCTCGATGAAAATCACGGAGGCTGGAAAACAGTGGGACCGGGCAACATTCCTTTTATTGCAGGTGACAGGATCCCGGAATCACTTGACAGGAATGGGATAGAAAAGGTGGTGTCAGATTTCAGATCAGCTGCCTTGCGCGCAATCGCTGCCGGTTACGACGTCGTGGAAATCCACAGTGCCCATGGATACCTTTTGCATGAATTCCTGTCGCCGCTGAGCAATAATCGCACGGATGAGTATGGCGGTTCGTTTGAAAACCGGACCCGACTTCTGCGGAAGGTTGTTGAAACTGTCAGATCGGTCTGGCCTGCCGGAAATCCCTTTTTTGTCCGGATATCTGCAACTGACTGGACTGAGGGAGGATGGTCGGTTGATGATAGCGTAAGACTTGCATATTTATTGAAGGAGCAGGGTGTCGATCTGATCGACTGCTCGTCGGGTGGAAATGTATACAATGCAACTATTCCCGTCAGCCCGGGATATCAGGTCCCGTTTTCGGAAGCTGTGCGCAAAACCGGGATCCTCACCGGAGCAGTGGGGTTTATTACTACTGCCGGTCAGGCTGAATCAATCCTTCAGGAAGGCAAAGCCGACCTGATCATTTTGGCAAGGGAACTTCTCAGGAATCCCTATTTTGCACTTCGTGCCGCAAGGGACCTCGGAGTCGATATCACATGGCCGGTCCAGTACCTGAGAGCGAAATCATTTTGAGGAGGTTGCAGGCTGGAAGTTGCAGGCTGATTAAATTATTATGTTTATTTTTAGGTGACAATCGGCCACATGACAAGGCTATATAATTATTTAAAAAACCAGCAAAATGCAACAGAACGAGCCATCCGATTCATCGTCAATTGGCGCCGGCCCTTTAAATGCTGATCAAAGCATTGAAGCATTTTCCGGGCTCGAACGCAGGATCCATGCGGCACTTGAGACATACTCAAATGTTCATCGTGGCTGCGGACATTTTTCTATGATCACCACACATTTATTCGAAAGGGCCAGGGGAGTTGTCCTTGAATATCTCGGACTTGAAAGTGACAGATATATTGTCATCTTCTGTACCCCGCTGAGGCTTAATGCACTGAAACAATTACTTGATCCTTCGAAATTCAAGGTTTTGTCAGATCAGGATACCGGGCTCCCGCTTGGTGTAAGGGCACTCGCTGTCGAAAGAGATGCATTGCCGAAGGGCGCGCCGTATCAGTCCGGAGGTGGAACAACAAAGCTGGTTGGACCCGACTGGGTTATTTGGGCTGACGCACCCGAAAGGTTCGAGGCTGGTACACCTGCCATTATCAATATTATTGCCTTTGCCGTTGCACTTCAGCTTAAAAGGCGAAACGGCGATAAACCATTATTTATACCAACTCAGAAAAATCCGACGGCAGGCTCGATTCTTTACCATGATGAGCTGGATCCGTATTCCGGACCGGAACTACTTGAAAGGCTGAGGAAGGCACATATTGGCCGTGATATTATCGTTCCGGCAAGGGAGGGTGAAAAGAGGTATGTAAATCTCGATAACGGGGCCAGTACTCCAACATTCACTCCGGTATGGAATGCGGTTGCACTGACATGGCAGCAACCTGAAAATGTGCAAAAGGAAATAATAACAGAGGTCAGGTCAGTCTGCTCGCGTGCACTTGGTGCGTCGCCTGGGAACTATGATGTGATTTTTACCTCAAATACAACCGAAGCTATCAATCTCCTTTCCGGATTTTTAAAAGATAAGGAAGGTCATGATACTCAGCAAGTTGTGCTTAACTCGTTACTTGAGCACAATTCGAACGATCTTCCCTGGCGCAGGCAGGGCTTTCAATCACTTGTCAGGCTGGGTGTTGATCGTGATGGTTTTATCGATATGATCGGGTTGGAATCAATTCTGTCGGAATATAACCGGAAGGGACAGCATGGAAAGCAGCGGATAAGCCTTGTCGCGGTGAGCGGTGCCTCAAATGTTCTCGGGGTATTCAACGATCTTTCTGAGATCAGCAGGATAGTCCATAGTTACGGTGCATTGCTCCTTGTGGATGGCGCCCAGATGGTTGCTCACCGGGAAGTTGACATGGAGAAATCCGGAATTGATTTTCTTGCTTTTTCGGCACATAAGGTATATGCTCCTTTTGGGACCGGTGTGCTGGTTGCCAGGAAGGGCGCACTGAATCTCAGCCCGGCAGAGCTGGATCTGGTCAGGTCGTCAGGCGAAGAGAACCCGGGTGGCATTGCGGCACTCGGCAAATCCCTGGTATTATTACAACGGATCGGCTTTGATCTGATACGGAAAGAAGAGCAGTCACTTACAGCACGGGCATTAAAAGGTATGTCCGGAATAAAGGGCCTCAGGCTTTTCGGGATTAAAGATCCGGAATCCCCTGCATTCGCTCATAAAGGCGGTGTAATTATTTTTGAACTGAAGGGCAAAATGGCCTTTGTTGTTGCCGGTGAACTGACCGCAGGTGGGATAGGCATCAGGTATGGCTGTCATTGCGCCCATCTTCTGGTGAAACATATTCTGAATGTTCCGCACGCTCTGGAACAGTTTCAGAGGATTCTTGCACGGCTCCCCGGAATGACATTCCCGGGAGTGGCGCGTGTGAGCCTTGGTCTCGAAAATGTTGAAGAAGACATTGACAAACTGATAGATGTACTTGGCCAAATTGGTCAGCCGCGTACCGTTGACGGTAAGGCTTCATCTTCGGACAAAAGCATCCGGACCAGGATCGACGAATTCGCCAGGGCAAGAGGGCGTAAGGTTTATTGCTGACCTGCAGCAACCTTATGAGGACCGCTATCTGTGAGGAGGCCTTCATTATTCAGGGCATAACTGAAGCCGTTTTCAGAAGGATTCATTATAAGGACTTTGAAAATGATCAGGTTTGCCAGAATTGATTCTGCGCTGTAAGAGGTTATCCTTGCAATTTTCCTGAATTTTGAAAGGGTGATTGATCCGTTCTTGTTCAGATACTCCATCAATGAGTTTTCAGCCTTGCCGAACTTAACCATTACTCCTTTCTTTTTTAATTCTTTTCTCCACACCTGTAACAGGACCCTGTTTGCCTCGAGGGTCTGGTCACCGAACCTGAAATAAGAACGCCACCTGCCATCTTCGTCTTTAGCCTGATATGGCCTTTTGTTGCCTTTGGTCACTCTGATTTCCAGTATTGTTTTATCTCCTGTAAAATGCTGCTTAGTGGTAAATGGAATTTCGGGACGGCAGAACAGCTGGGCAGCAGTCTCAACCATGTAGTATTCCTCATCTGACCTTATCCCTGCTATACTTCCGTTATCCCTGACGCCAATAAGCAATATTCCCCCGTCGGAGTTTGCAAAAGCTGATAACGTTTTAGCGATTTTCCTGCTGTCCGAAATACAAAATTTGAAGTCAAGTTGTTGATTCTCACCCCCGGCTATTAAGATCTTCAGATAATTGTCCATATTTCAGCTCCGGTATTCAGATTGTGAAATACAAAATTAACCTAAAACTGACTTCAATAAGCATGCCCGAATCGAACAATGCTTTGCGGGTCCATCGCAAAAGCGAACTTTATCCACGCCCTTTATGTGTTGCAGGCCCTTTAGTCATGCCTTACTATCGTAATTCGGCGAAATACCAGGACTTATTTCTTTCCGAGCCTGGCAGCCCATCCTCCTCCATTCATAAGCTTAACCTTCAGCATGTCACCTTTTCTTACATCAGTCACCTCCTTTTTGTAATCAGTTGCATCCCGGTCAGCATTAATGCCGTCACTGAATATTTCGGCACTATAAATATATGCTCTTTATTTTTTATTATGGCAGAAATCCTACTCAATGTGCCCGCAGAAGGCCCCTGGAATTAAAAGTGATTGGACCGCATTTTAAATTCTGCAACCGGACTGAGTGAAACATTATTATTAAGAATCTGTTATGGATAGCGGACCAACAATTTGGCTATGCCGGGAACAGTATATGAATTTTCGGAAAGAACTGCAGATCCTGATCCTTTCAGGCAATTTTCTGCATGGCAGGGTGAAAGGCCGCTTCCCCCATATGAAGAAGCGGGTGCATGTATAATTGCCACCGCCGGGAGAGATGGAAAACCCTCCGCCAGGGCCGTTTTGGTCAAGGAGGTCACAAGCGATGGATTTATTTTCTATACAAACTACAACAGCCGGAAAGGTGTCCAGATCGGGGAAAATCCACATGGGGCCATGCTTTTTTTCTGGCCCGAGATGCACAGACAGGTAAGGATTGAAGGATTGATTGAAAAAGTATCGGTCGTCAAATCAGAGTGGTACTTCGCAAAGCGCACACGTCCAAGCCAGCTTGCTGCCTGGGCAAGCAACCAGAGCCATCCCGTTTCTGACCGTGGAACCCTCGAATCGATGGCAGGACATTACATGACAAAGTTCGAAAATGGTCCCGTGCCAAGACCACTTTACTGGGGAGGGTATATTCTGAAACCCGCCTGGTTTGAATTCTGGCAGGAAGGGAAGGACCGTCTCCACGACAGGATAGCTTACACCTATACAGGTGGCGTGTGGAAAAAGGAACGCCTTGCACCGTGATGTTCTATTCGTACCGTAAAGCTGTTACAGGATTACGGGTAGCAGCCTTCCACGACTGTAATGAGACCGTCAGAGTAGCGATAGTTAATACGGCAACACCTGCCAGTGCAAAGATCAGCCAGTCAAGACCGGTCCTGTAGGCAAAATTCTGAAGCCATTTATCCATTGCGAAAAGAGCAATAGGGATTGAAAGCACAACAGATACTATCAGCCATTTCACTATATCAAGGTTGAGCATTATCAGTATTTCACGGGTTGCTGCTCCGTTTATCTTGCGGATTCCGATCTCCTTTGTGCGCCGACGGGTGGACAGGAGCGACATCCCGAGAAGTCCCATTGAGCAGATGAACAAAGCCATGAATGTGAAGATGGAAATCAGCTTAACCTGAATCAGCTCGGACCTGTAAATACTTCTGTACAGCGAGCCGACATAAACATACTCAAAAGGATATTCGGGGTTTATGTTTTCCCATACGCTTTTTATGTCGGCGAGGGCCCGGGTCTGCTGACCTGGTTTGAAGGAAACCACAAAATTGATCAGCCACAGATCCTTTCTTTTGAACAGCACCAGAGGCTCAACCTTCTTCCTGATGCTTGAAAGATGGAAATCTTCAACCACCCCGATAATTTTCCCTGCGGGAATTTTTATTATTCCTCCGGAGTCGAAAATCAGCCTGAACTCCTTGCCCGTTATTTCACCGGGATTCGAATAATGAAGCCTCCGCATTGCAGATTCGTTGATGATATATTCGCCCGAACCTTCATTGTCTTCATTCTTTGCTGTGAAATCACTGCCTGCCAGGAAATGCAGACCGAATATTTCGGGGAAAGAGTAATCGCAGGGGAATATGCCGATTAAATTGTCGGCTTTGTTTGTTTCATCCCTGACATAATCGCGCAGCTCGAATTGAAACATATCGTTTGCTTCACCACCCGGTGGCTCGAACATTGCTGATACAGATGCAATGGAGTTGAACTTCAGGAGTTCCTGCTTAAAAACCTCAAACTTATTCTGAACATTTGTATGGACATCGGTAAAGCAGATCAGGTTCTCGTTTCCGGTGCCCATACCACTGTCGAGGGCATACCTGGTCTGCCGCGCTATCACAATGACAGTGATGATAAGTGCTGCTGAAATGGTATACTGAAGTACAAGAATGCTTTTGCTTAAACCCCTTCCTTCTGGAATTGCAGCCTTTCCGTGATCTGAAGTACTGCCGCGGTTGCCATGTTTTATCAAAGGAAGAATGCCGCACAGGATGCCTGTCATCCCAAAGATCGCAGCAACCGATAAAATCATCGGAAGGCTGCCTGAAAAGAGATTTAAGGTAAAATAGCGTTGGATGAATATATTGGCAATTATTGCCAGAATTAAGCTCAGGATCATTGAAGCTGTCAGAATGATGATCCCCTCAAACAGGAAATACTTTATGGCTGATCTGCCTGAAGAACCGAATACTCTGCTTACAAACAGATACCGGTAGCTGTGATCTGCCATCCCGGCAACCAGGTTGGCATAGTTTGCCAGACCGGTGATCAGTAACAGGAGGGCAGCTACCGATAGAGTATATATGAGCGTCATGCTGCCGTTACCTTCAATCTCCCGGAGTTTATCGGAGTGGAGATGTATCTCAGTTAATTTCTGCAGATCTGCTTCCAGTTTCGATCCGCCATCAGCATTCTCAATATGCCGCGAACTGAAATCATCAAATTGCGCCAATATTTTCCCGGGATTTGCATTGGGCGACAGCAGCAGGTAGGTCCAGGCCCAGCCGTCAAAGATCGTTTTGTCTGCAGGTGTTGTTATGAACTCGGGGTGAAAATGGCTGTTCCGCGGATAATCCTTCATAACGCCCTTTACAGTGAAGTCGAGGTTTTTGCCATAGAACTGTCCTGCAGGTAAAGTCAATATCTGCCCCAAAGGATTTACAGCGCCGAAGGTTTTCCTGGCAAAGCTTTCAGAAACAACCATTGAGGCCGGGTCATTAAATACATCCTGTGGATTTCCTGAGATCAGGTCGGCGTCGAAGACTGTCAGGAAGGTACTGTCGCATTCAAAGGCTTCGGAGATGGCAATATACTTTTCGCCATATTTCATAACACCTCCCCTGACAGGCGAAAGCCTCACGTAGTTTTCAATCTCAGGGAAAAATTCCTTCATCACGGGGACGAATGCAGGCTTGTATACTCTTGAGAAATGTTTCCCTCCAATCACCGACTGATCGGTAGTTGTTAACCTGTAGATCCTGTCCGAATTTTTGTGAAATCTGTCAAATGTGAGCTCGTTCCTGAGGAACAACACAATCACCATAATACCGGTCAGCGACAGACCGAGTCCGGCAACTTTTACAAAGTTGAGGAAGGGTCTTTTCAGAAGGTTTCTGACTACGATTTTTGAAGTCATTGCTACATCACACCTTGATTTGGCAGGTTAATAGTTTTGCCTTCAGTTGAGCTCATTGAAAAATCCTTTGGAATGATTTTGCAGGCTAATTCAGGCTGCGCAGATTGGTTATCGCTTCCGGGGCATATTTATGAATTCCTTCGACAAGTTTGCACGTTGACATTTCGGGGCAGTTGCCGCATGTTTCGAATCCCTTTGCCTCCACACAGTTCCTGACCTCGCAAACGGCGCAGTGACTGAACTTTGCGCCTTCTTCCCTGCACCCTGTACAGTTGATCATTTCGTATGTAAGATCAGATGCATTAAATGCTGCCCGCCATTTTTCGGCAGTCGTTTTTCTCAACTCGTCATCATTATTTATTGTTGCAATCCTGGCATCGCAGGTAGCGCAGTTTAATCCGCAGCACGCTATGAGCTTTTCCATAAGTTTAGGTTTAAGTGAATTTATGACTATTCCATTTTATCCGGGATTATTCTACTCATTCTTGCGCAGGTACTGCATCAGGACATTGACAGCTTCATCCATATCCTGACCGAAGGTCAGTATTCCGGCCCTGTCGCCCGACATTACTATTATCCTCTTTTCGATTACATCCGATTCGCTGAAAAGCCTGAAAATGTCCTTTGCAAGTCCTACCGTCCCATAGTCCATCGAAGGATTGGTGGTAGGGACCTTATAGATCAGCTCGTTCCACAGTTCGATGCTGTGAACATGAACAATTGCATTTGCCCCCGTATCGGTAAGATAGATCGCTGCATGTGTAAGCGATTCCGATGAAGCTTTCAGCGGACCGATGCATTTGACGGCATTGTCGTCAATGTTGAATGAGCTTACTTTTACATAATGACCCGGTTCAAGTTCCGGTATCTCCCCAGTAGCTGATCCGGTTATTATAAACTGGTTGCCGCCTTTTATCCTCATACTCAGGTTCCCGAAACCAACACCATTTTCGTATGCTCCGATAAGGTCCATATTGTACAGTACTTCCCTCCAGTAATTAATGATCTCATACTGCTCATCAGAAATGACTGGCCCTGACTGACTCCAGTGACAATTAAATTTAACTACCCCTTCCATTTTAATTGAAATTATCTGAAAACATCTTTTTTATCTCTTTCTCATCAGCCGCACAAACCCCCTTTTCGGTTATAATTCCGGTAACAAGCCGGGCGGGGGTGATATCAAATCCCCAGTTCCCTGCATCCGCATCCTCAGGGCAGATCCTGACAGTTGCAATGTTCCCGTCAGCATAGCCTGTAACGGTTGTGACTTCCTCAGGTTCACGTTCTTCAATAAGGATCTCTTTCAGTCCGTCACGGAGGCTGAGATCTATTGAAGATGACGGCATCAACGCATAAAAAGGCACACCGTTGTCATAGGCTGCAAGAGCCTTGAGGTAAGTTCCTGTCTTGTTAGCCACATCACCCGTGATGGTGGTCCTGTCACTTCCTACAAGAACAATGTCGACCATTCCTTTCTGCATAAGGTGGCCGCCCGCATTATCAGCGATCAGTGTGTATGGTACTCCCTGCTTGCCAAGTTCCCAGCAGGTTAGCCGGGCGCCCTGATTCTTCGGCCTTGTTTCGTCAACCCAAACATGCAGGTTGATACCTTTTTCATGGGCAAGATAAACCGGGGCAGTCGCTGTACCATAATCAATGCATGCGAGCCATCCTGCATTGCAGTGAGTGAGAATGTTTACCCTTCCGCCATTCTTTTTCTGACTTATCTCACTGATTATCTTATATCCGTGCTCCCCGATCTTTTTGCAGTTTTCCTTCTCTTTTTCGCAGATCCCGAGAGCAAGCTGAAGCGCCTTTTGTTGAAGTACTTCGGTGTTCTCAATACCTTCAAGCCCTTTCAAAACATGATTTACTGCCCAGGAAAGGTTTACTGCCGTCGGCCTGCATGAGATGAGGTAGCTTGCTGCGTTTGATAAATGGGAGCGGATATTTGTATGATGTGTGATCTCAAGGGTTGACAGGTATATTCCGAACGCTCCGGCTGCCCCGATAAGCGGGGCTCCCCTTACGGTCATATCCTTTATTGCACCAAATACATCATCGACCGAACGAAGCTCTTTTACCTCAAAGAAGAAAGGCAGCTTTTGCTGATCAATAACCCGGATAATGCTATTATCCTTCTCATCAACCCAGATACTCTGGAAATTTTTCCCGTCTATTAGCATTTCACCAAATCCGTTACATAGGAACGATTTGAAACTCAAAATTACAAAATTAAAGAGTTTATGCTAGTATTATTTCCTTGTTGCGAGTCTTCCCGCCCCGCACCCCGCAACTGTCTTCCCACCCCGCATCCCGCACCCCGCAACACATATTTGAATCTTCGACCCGATTATTCGAAAATTTTTGTTCAAATCTATTTTAGATTTAACTTTGCGGCAAATAATGCCATCCCTGGCAAATGATTATATGGTTGATAAAGAAGAATTCAGGAAAAAGATAATCATAAAAGCCGGACAGATATTCAGCCATTACGGATTTAAAAAGACCACAATGGACGAAATAGCCCGTGCACTCCGGATGGGCAAAAGCTCAATTTATTATTATTTCAGAAGCAAGGAGGAGATCTTTGAGGCTGTAGTGCTTAATGAGGCTGATATCCTGAGGAATGAGCTGACAAGAGCGATAAAGTCGGTTGAGTCGCCTGTCGACAAAATGAAAAATTATGTTTTTGTAAGGATGCGGGCGTTTGAAAAGCTGTCGAACTATTACAATGCCATCTTTGACAAAAACCTCGATCATTTCGAGTTTATAGAGAGGATCCGCGAGAAATACGACCTTGAAGAACTGGCAATTCTCCGGCTTATACTTTACCACGGCACGCGCCGGAAAGTGTTCTCAGTTGCGAACAGCGAGTATACTGCAATTGCCATCCAGACTACTCTCAAAGGGCTTGAGGTCC
>JBAVOD010000257.1:0-2693 GCA_049691735.1 Bacteroidales bacterium | reverse complement strand
AAAACTTGTATGTACCGGATCAACAGGGATATCAGGTTTTCGAACGATAAAACCCTTTATAAAACGCATCTTGGCGCCTTCATTGTAAGGGGTGGAAAGAATAACGGAAACCGGCTAGCCGGGTATTATTTCCATATTGAGCCCGGCGGGAACAGCATGATCGCCGGTGGTGCATATATCCCCCCGACGCCATGGCTCACTGCCATCAGGGAAAAGATAAGTGAGGAAGGTGACAGGTTTGTGAAAATAATTACAGGAAGGGAGTTTGTTAATCTGTTTGGCGAACTTGATGGGGAAAAGTTAAAGACAGCGCCCAAAGGTTATCCGAGGGATCATCCGTATATCGAGCTCCTAAAGCTTAAAAGCTTTTTGGCGGTCAGGATGCTCTCAGATAAAGAGATCGTAAGCCCCGATTGCCTCGGCTTTGTTGCAGAGGCAGCAAAACTGATAAAGCCGCTGAACGATTTCCTGAATGAATACTGAGCTTCCGGGTTTCATTTGTCTGTGGTACCACGTAACTTTTGTCTTCCCGGGATCTTCCTTATGCGGAGGTTAAGGGGAGTAACCTCGAGGTATTCGTCATCCTTGATCTGTTCCATATATTCCTCAAGAGAAAACCTTAGTTTGGGTGCAATCTTCAGGCTTTCATCCGATCCCGAGGCACGCATGTTCGTAAGCTTCTTCCCTTTTACAACATTGACTTCAATATCGCTGGTCCTGGTGTTTTCTCCTATTACCTGGCCCTTGTAGACAAATTCCCCGGGATCAATATAGAATCTCCCGCGATCCTGCAGCCTGTCGATTCCGTAGCCGGTGGCAGTTCCCTGGTCAAGCGAAATAAGTGATCCGTTCTGTCCGGTAAACAGCTCATCACCCCTGTACCTGTCATACGCCCTGAACCGGTGATGCATAACAGCCTCGCCCGATGTGACTGTAAGCATATTGTTGCGGAGTCCGATAAGTCCACGCGCAGGAATGTCAAACTCGATATGGATAAGATCACCTTTCGGCTCAATGATTGTCATTTCGCCCTTTCTCATTGTTACCAGCTCAATTGCTTTGCCCGAAAATTCGGAAGGGACATCTATAGTGAGGGTTTCGTAAGGTTCGGATTTAACGCCGTTCAAATCTTTCAGAATTACCTTCGGCTTTCCAACCTGGAATTCGTATCCCTCCCTCCTCATTGTTTCGATAAGTATCGAAAGATGCAGGATCCCCCTTCCATAGACATTAAACGTATCTTCCGAACCGGTTGCTTCAACCTTAAGCGCAAGGTTTTTTTCTGTTTCGCGGAAAAGCCTGGTTCTCAGATGCCTGGAGGTCACAAATTTTCCTTCTTTGCCAAAAAGAGGCGAATTATTGATCGTGAAGACCATGCTCATTGTAGGTTCGTCAACCTCTATTCTTTTCAGGGCTTCGGGCTGGAGCAGATCAGCGAGGGTATCCCCGATCTCGAAATCCTCGAGACCGATCACTGCACAAAGGTCGCCGCACCTTACTTTTTCAGTTTTGACTTTTCCGAGGCCTTCAAAAACGTAGAGTTCCTTAACCCTGACTTTCCTGACTTCACCGCCTTTTTTACAAAGAGTATAATCGTTTCCCGAAATTATCTCACCGCGGAAAACTCTGCCGATTGCTATCCTACCCACAAAACTTGAGTAATCGAGCGATGCCACCTGCATCTGTGCAGTACCCTCAACATACACTGGTTCAGGTATCTGATCGAGTATTGTGTCGAGCAGGGCTGTTATATCGGTAGCAGGTTTTCTCCAGTCCTTACTCATCCAGCCAAATTTTGACGAACCGAAGATTGTCTCAAAATTGAGCTGTTCCTCCGATGCATCAAGGTTGTACATAAGGTCGAAGATATCCTGCTGAACCTCGTCGGGTCTGCAATTTTCCTTGTCGACCTTATTGACAACAACAATAGGCTTAAGTCCAAGGCTTACTGCTTTTCCCAGTACGAACCGTGTCTGTGGCATCGGCCCTTCGAAAGCATCCACAAGCAGCAGTACTCCGTCGGCCATCTTAAGCACCCGCTCGACCTCACCCCCGAAATCAGCATGTCCTGGAGTATCTATAATATTGATCTTTACACCTTTATAGTTAACCGAGACATTTTTCGAAATTATTGTTATGCCCCTCTCCTTCTCAAGGTCGTTGCTGTCGAGAATAAGCTCGCCCGGTTCTTTCCTGTCGTCAAGGACCTTGCACTCCTGGATGATCCTGTCGACAAGGGTAGTTTTGCCATGATCCACATGGGCAATTATCGCAATATTCCTTATTGGTTGCATAAAAATAATTAGACCTGCAAAAGTAATACTGTTGGGCAGATTAAAGTAAAAAAGGCGTCAAATTAATTTGTTGGAAAAAATTCATATATTACACGAAATTTAAAAAACCGAACTATGAAAAAGCTGGTCCTCACTGTTCTGTGCACCATATCGGTGATACCGCTCCTTATCGGGCAGGATAACCTCGAAGTAGGCAAAAAGGCGCCCGGGTGGATGTTTAAAGATGCAAGTAAGAAGGAATTCACAATGGACTCATGGGCTGGGAAAGTAATGCAGATAAATTATGTTGACCCCGATGAACAGGATCTCAATGAGCCGTACAACGAGGCCTTAGATAAGGCCGTCAAGGTCGACAAGATCATCGACAGTGTCTATTTCAAGGGTATCGGGATAGTGGAC
>JBAVOD010000256.1:0-1598 GCA_049691735.1 Bacteroidales bacterium | reverse complement strand
ACCGAACACGGATCACAGCTTTTCAGCATGCACCTTAAAGCACTCGAGAACATTATCAGATCGCATTAATTTTTTTTAATAATTCACTTTGTAAAACAAAGTACTTTAAAACGAAAAATATGAAAATTGAAATTGATGACAACAGGAAATGGCAGCATTCCCTTACGCTGAAGCTTATACTTCTCGGTGTGATGGGGCTATTTTTTCTTATCCCGCTTGAAATGATAAAGTCGGTTATCCGTGAACGGCAGGAGACTTCCGAAAATGTTAAGAAGGAGATCGCCTTCCAGTGGTCGGGTGAGCAGATCGTATCGGGTCCGGTGCTTAATATCCCGGTAAAATACCCTTCCCCGGCAACAGCTCCGGAAACGTACACTAAAAGGATCCTTCACATAATGCCCGATAATCTGGAGATTTCAGGAACCGTCAGGTCTGAAAAAAGGCACAGGAGCATTTACAGGGCAATAGTTTATGAAGCCGACCTCGTACTTTCAGGCGATTTTGCAATTCCGCAGCCACAAGGCGAGAATAGCGAGCTCATGTGGGATGATTGCTATTATACTATAGGCATAAGCGACAACCGCGGCCTGAAGGGTCCGGTTTCAATGAATGCCGGACCATCAGTAATTGAAGCTGTTCCCGGACTGAGGGATAGCGAGGTCTTCCCTACAGGAATCACATTCCCCGGGGCAGCCGGTAGTAAAGCTGAAAGAATGCCATTCAAAGTAAAAATTAGGCTTGCAGGTTCCGAAAGCCTTGATTTTACTCCGCTTGGCAGAAATACAAACATAAAGCTTGAGTCTGACTGGGCATCCCCCCGGTTCAGCGGTAACTTCCTGCCGGCAGAAAGGAAAATAAGCGAATCAGGTTTTAGCGCAGCATGGTCGGTTACCAATCTGAACAGGAATTTTCCGCAGTCGTGGACGGGAGCATCCTTCAGTCCGGGAATCGATTCTTTCGGCGTCGATTTTGTGATCCCGGTCGATCATTATCAGAAGTCGCTGCGAAGCGCCAAATATGGAATCCTTTTCATTGCCCTCACGTTCCTTGCGCTTCTTTTTGTTGAAATGTCAGGTAATGAACGTCTGCATATATTTCATTATCTCCTGGTCTCACTCGCGCTGATCCTGTTCTTTTCCCTCCTGAACGCACTGGGTGAGCAGACCGGATTCGGTCTTGCATATCTCATCTCCTCTGTTTCCACAATAGGATTGATTTTCCTGTTCCTGTGGAAACTGGTCAGGAATAAGAGGACGGTTATTTTAATAGCAGCCCTGCTGATGTTTCTTTATTCATTCATTTATGTCCTTCTTACCCTGAATGATTACGCCTACCTTGCAGGAAATGTCGGCCTTTTCATACTTCTGGCAGTCACTATGATGCTTTCGCTCAGGTTGAAGGCTTTTAATGAAAGTGCAGAATGAAAAACGAAGCATCCGGATGATATGTGAATAATTTTTTGCTATTTTGCGCTCCTTAAATAAATCAGGAGCATAATGTCAATCGGAAAAAAGGCGACACTGTTTGTGATTCTGATAGTTGTCGTCGATCAGACCCTTAAATTCTGGGTAAAAACCCACATGCTGATCGGTCAGGAG
>JBAVOD010000255.1:0-3302 GCA_049691735.1 Bacteroidales bacterium | reverse complement strand
CAATAAAGGTTGAAAAACCACAAGATCTCATAATTTTTGAGATATGATATTTACAGGGTTTTCAACAATTGCTTCAGCAGGTAGTCACTCCCCGTTTTAAAAACAATTATCGGAGGCAAGTGTTTATAAACCGAGTCGGGCTGTATTAAAAGTCCTTTCCCCGGGTTCACCCCTAAATCCTCTACCTTGCTCCGCCGTCCGCATGTCGCCAAAGTTTCAGCGAAGAGACTAGCGGCTACGCGAAGGCGAAGAAGGGGATTTAGGGGTGGTCAAAATTAAAGATAAAAGAATATTATTTTCTTTTTAGCTGGCAATTATATTAATTTGCAAATCATTAATATTGATTTATAAATATCACCCGTGGAAAAGAAGAAAGTAGCAATTGTATCCGATCATGCCGGTTTTTACCTGAAAGAAACACTATTAAAATACTTTACCAAGCTGAATATTGAAATAAAGGACCTTGGGAGCTTTAAATATGACGCTACTGATGATTATGCCGATTTTGGCCATCCGCTGGCAAAAGCGATATCTTCGGGCGAATATGACATGGGGATCTCAATATGCGGTACAGGCAACGGGATGAATATGGTAGTCAACAAGCACCCCGGGATACGTAGTGCCCTCTGCTGGAATGAAGAGATAGGAAAGCTTGCCCGTGCACATAATGATGCGAACATCTGTGCGCTTCCGGCAAGGTTCATAAATGAATCGGAAGCAATTCTTATAATAAAGGTTTTTCTGAATTCCGATTTCGAAGGTGGCCGGCATAGGAGACGTATTGACAAGATCCCTCTCAAAATGTACTGATATGCTTTCAAATTCATGTCGATATGGTATAAGGGCTGTAATATACCTTGGGAGCCGTCACGCTGAAAAAAGTATAATAGGAATTAAGGAAATTTCAGATGATCTTAATCTGCCAATGCCATTTCTCGCCAAGATACTTCAGCAGCTTGCCAGGAACAGGATACTCAGCTCGGCAAAAGGACCAAATGGAGGCTTTTCATTTCTGAGAAAACCTGAATCTGTTACAATGTTCGACATTGTTAAAATAATTGACGGGGAGAATATTTTCAGGAACTGCATTATCCATGACGGGTCATGCAGTGAAGTCAGGCGGAGCAAAAAGCCCTGCCCGGTGCATGATGACTATTCAAAGGTCAGGAGAGAGCTGATAAATTTGTTTAAAAGCAAGACGGTTGCCGAATTGGTGAAAGTTGTAAATGCCTCTGAGCAGGTATCTATTTGATGTCCTTTTTGTAATAGGGGGTAATAAAAAGCCACAGGCCCAGAGCTGCAGCTACACCTCCCGAGTTGAACATTGCATCTATTACATCTGCTTTACGGGTAACTGTGAGTCCTCCCTGCATTAATTCCATTATGCTGCCGAAAACAATGGGGATCAGTGCTACGAGAATAAGTTTCCTGGTATTGCTGAAGTAATCGCGGTGCTCGTAAATTATTACAGCAGTGAAAATGAAGTAAAGGCCGAAATGAACAAATTTATCAAGGTACGGAATTTCAAAAAATCCGACGTTTTCAAATGTTTTTGCATTTGCGAGGCTCAGATACGCAATTATTGCCGCAGCCGTTACGGTAAAAATATTCTTACGGATCATACTTATTGTTTGCGTTTGCGTCAAATTTAGGTATTAGAATGGCATTTTCTTTATAATTTTAGAAGTTTCAGGAAAATAATATGGCGGGCATCTATTTACATATTCCCTTCTGCACAAAGCTGTGTTCATATTGTGATTTTTACCACGTCATTTCACCGTCCGATCACGCCCCTTTTGTGCAAGCATTGTTGAAAGAGCTGTCGATGCGCAGGGAATATACCGCAAATGAAAAGATATCAACAATTTATTTTGGAGGAGGAACACCTTCTGTCCTTAAGACTGAAGATATCATAACCATTCTGTCTTCCATCAGTAAACAATACAGCGTTGATGACAATTGTGAGATTACGATAGAGGTGAATCCCGATGATATAGATAAGGCTTATGCCCACCGGCTTATGGAAACAGGAGTGAACAGGGTAAGCATTGGCATTCAGTCGTGGAGTGATGCTGATCTCAGGCTTCTGAACCGCCGTCACGATTCGGCAGCAGCTGCATTTGCACTGGGCACGATCCTGAATGCCGGATTCGGCAATGTAACTGTTGACCTGATTTATGGAATTCCTGGCATGACCACCGCAGGCTGGGCTCATAACCTTGACATGACCTTTTCATACGATATCCGGCATCTGTCGGCCTATCATCTTACTATTGAACCACGCACAGTGTTCGGTAGAATGAAGGAAAAGGGTATCCTTTCCGAAATTGATGAGGAAGAGAGCAATTCGCAGTTTAACCTCCTTATAGAAAAGGCGACGGCAGCAGGATTTATACATTATGAGATCTCCAATTTCGCCAGGCTGGGATTCCTGTCGATCCATAATTCCAACTACTGGAAGCAGGTAACATACCTGGGGGTCGGTCCTGCCGCGCACTCCTTCGATGGTCATTCACGGCAGTGGAATATTGCGGATCTTAAAAAATACATAAAGGGTATTAAATCGGGGACACCTTCATTCGAAAGGGAAGAACTTGACACGAAGACCAGGTTCAATGAATATATAATGACTTCGCTCAGGACCATGTGGGGAATAGATCTCGATTATGTCGAGAAGGTTTTTGATAAGGAAGGCTATGACTACCTGGTAAACATGGCCGGCAAATTCATCGGTTACGGCCTGATGAAACAGGACAAAAAAACCCTGGTTCTTACAAACCAGGGTAAAATGATCTCCGACAATATTATTTCAGAGCTGATGCTGCCCTGATTATTATCCTATTTTTTTGCAAGAGCAAATGTTGTGCGCCCTATTATATTATTGTCGAGGTATAGTTCAACACTGTAGGTGCCTACAATAAAGTCGCCTGTGTTATCAAGGAATATACACATTTCGATATCCTGATTCATATAGTCCACCAGTCGGCTTGCCGAAAAAACAAGCTTGTTGCCCTCGTAATCAAACAAATTGTCAGGGCTTGTCGTAATTACAAGCGAATCAGGCCTTATAACCCGCATAAAAACTTCCTTTTCGCCGGGAGTGGCGATCGGATTTTCACGAAGGGTAAAGCATATCCTGAGCTTATCAATTAGGTTTAACCTCTTGGTTTCCTTCTTTTTCTTATTGAGCGTTACCGCAGAGATATCTTTGGCCTGGATGACTGACGCCACACTTACCTTGGATGAGAGTTCTTCCTTTGCTTTTGTCAGTTCAACATTTGAACTCTGGACCTGGTCTATCT
>JBAVOD010000254.1:0-4313 GCA_049691735.1 Bacteroidales bacterium | reverse complement strand
GATCTGTGAAGGCCTGTCGAACCAGGAAATTGCCGAAACACTTTTTATCAGCAAAAGGACCGTCGACAAGCACAGGGCCAACCTCCTGGGAAAAACCAATTCAAAAAATACAGCCAGCCTTATTCTTTTTGCGATAAAGAACAAACTAATAGAAATATAACTGCGTTTCTATTGTAAATCACCTTCCTATGAATGAATCCCAGTCACTTGGACAAATGGGGGAAGACCTTGCTGCAGACCTCCTGCTGAAAAAAGGCTTTAAAATACTGCACCGTAACTGGAAATCGGGAAGGAATGAAATTGACATTATTGCAGAAAATTCAGACAGGGTAGTGTTCGTAGAAGTCAAAACCCGGTCGAATGACTTATTTGTAAAACCTTCAGATCTGGTTCCGGTATCAAAGCAAAGAATTATAATAAATGCTGCACACTGGTATATAAAAAGATTTAATGTCACCAAAGAGAGCAGGTTTGACGTTATCACTGTAGTGCAGAAGGATGGGGAGCCTGTGATCGACCATGTTGAAGCTGCATATTATCCTACATTAAGATGAGGTCCCGGGTATGGATATAGAATCGTTGAGAGAATACTGCATTTCAAAGAAAGATGCTACAGAAAGCTTTCCTTTCGGTGAGGAGACCCTGGTGTTTAAGGTCGCAGGGAAAATATTTGCCCTGGTGAACCTCGGGGGAGATCTTTCGGTAAACCTCAAGTGTGATCCTGAAAAGGCCCTGGAGCTCAGGGAAAGATACGGTGCGGTGACTCCGGGATACCACATGAATAAAAAATACTGGAATACCGTTTTACTTGACGGCTCGGTTCCTGACAGGGAGGTATTTTCATGGATCGACCATTCTTATGACCTGATCGCCGGAAAGTAAAAGAAACCGTTTATTGATTGTAAATTATTATGTATCTTGGTATCACTTTTATGCTCATATATTTGAATTAGGTAGCTTTTTTTAAAATTCCCAAAGATTCTAAATTCTGATCCCATGAAAACTTTATCTAAAGCAGTCCTCGCTCTTATTCTTTTACAGGCATGTTCACCCAGTAAGTTAAGTAAATACATTAACTCAGAGTTTAAAGACAATCCAGCTTCATATAATATACATTCCTTTTCTGTTGGCGATGATCGCAAGTATGATGAAGAGCCGGATATAAATTGTCAACTTGATAAATATTCTTTTGATGAACTTACTGAAGTTACACAAGGGTTTCCACCTTTTGAACTTTCCAAAAATGGAATTAATAATCAAATATTGAAAACTTCATTCGATGAAATAGCATCACCGGAAATTGAAACTGCTTTAGAAAAGCGAAATTCTAACAGCATGAAGTTTGCAAAGCTGATTATTAATATATCGTGTATTAGTTTTGACACTGATGAACTTCAGGCTACAGTGACAGGAGAAATAATATATGATTCAGAATTAATATGGAAGACTACAGAGAGCAGTGTGATAACAATTTCAGATTTAAATATCAGGGCCAAAGAATGGAATAATCTTATTTGTCAGGCAATAAGACTGGCTGTCAGAAAATGTTTGAACAGTATTCCGAAATGATAGCTAAGCTGGTAATGACGCCTTTCCAATCCATTCACTAAATTCGTCAACATTTTTTTGCAGTTTGACAGTTTGTTGTTGTATCACAAATAATTATATTTGTCTATATGATATCTTTCATCTGTATGAAAGACTTTGATCACCTTGTAAATCATGTTAACAGTTATCCCTCTGATATAAGGGCAGAAGTACTATTGGCTGATTTGTTATTGGCAGGTCTTTCCCCTTCCGATTTGCTCATCTTTTTTACAAGTTCTTTTAAACGAGGATACAGTAATGATATACTGAAGGCTGAAAAGCTGCCTTTAAACAATGGAAAAGAGATACTGGGGATTTCCCTTGCCAGGGACGGTCTATATGATTTGCTGCCTGAGGGATTATTTCATACATCTCCCGATTCAGCCCTGTCTTCAGGTAAGGGAATGGCTTCTGATTCAAAAAAGGATTCTAAAATTGAAGAGGAAACAAGGAAATTCTTTCTTCCGTTCGAAAATGAATTTTTCTATCAGCGCGTTCTGCTTGAGTTGCGGGAAAGATCAATTCTCCAGAAATTGAATGATAATAGCCTGGAAGACTTTTTCCTCGATTTCTGGAGGCTCGACCGGTCATTACCGGAGGGGCTGATCATAAAACTAAGTGCAATTTTACCTTTTATAAGAGACATAGTAGGCGATTTCAGGTTAACTGCCAATTGTCTTGGAGCAATTCTCGGGGAGGAGGTAACCCATACGATACAATATAAATCAACCCCCTGCATTGTAAAAGCTATTGATCAGGCTGATTACGGATGTTGCCTGGGGAGAACCGATCTGGGAGTGAGCTCTGTCATCGGCTCTCAATCTCCGGAAAACTGCAAATTAATAAGGTTCATTATCGGGCCATTAGAAAACAGCGGCATTGAACCTTATCTTGAGAATGGAGATATCGCCCGCTTTATTGGATGTTTTTTCAGGTATTTCATACCTATGGAAATAGATACTGAATTTAATGTGATTTTGCCCGCGGAACAGCAGAAGTTCATACTAGGTACTGATAAAGTCCCGACTATCATGGGTTATAATACCGTCATTTAATATTTTCAATCCCTCTGAACTAAATAGTTTTAATGCTTATATCAAACCCGATCAGATACCAGAATACAGAACTATGGCAAAAAAAACAAAACACTATTTCATCAATTGGATTGATGGGATGAAGATAAATAAGGATCATTTCATTGGCATGGAGAATGCAATGATTTACCAGCAGAATATTGTCGATAAATTTTTGATCAATCCATATAATTTTGGGATTCTTCCTGGCACCGGTGAAGAATGCTCTCTTGATATTTTATGTAAAATTGATGCTGATAATCATGTAGATATAAGCATAAACCGTTGTTTGGCAATAACATCCGGCGGATTCATAATAGATCTGGATACTTGTTCACCGGAACTAACGGGATATGAGATCAGTTTAAATAATTATATCCTGCAAATTTCCGAAAGCTCATCCGGTCAGTTTTATATCGTACTCAGGATCAATCCTTATAACCATATGCCTGCCGGGCATGCCGACCCTGCAGAAAATCCTCCGCGTCACCCCTATGTGATACCTGAATCAGGTGTGTTCATCGTGCCTTTTGAGCAGATGAATAAAGCCGGATTTGGTGATTTTTTTCTTGTTATTGGCAAACTGATTATTAAAGACAATATTCCTATCCTTGATAAAGAATATATACCACCATGTTCAAGGGTTTCAAGTGATGAACGGCTACTTGTAATTGAAAGTAAGATTTACAGCTTTTTCAATAAGCTTGAATCGGACATTATGATCATTATCCGTAAGATTCACACAAAACAGCAAAAATCACCCCTGGCCGGTTCAGTTTTGTCTCTTGCAGATAAGATTTTATCTTTTCTTGCCCCGCAGATGACCGGACAACGCCTCTACCTGAAGCATCTGCCACCGGTATCTCTTTTTGAGATGGTCCTGCGGTTTGCCTGTCTTTTAAAAATTTTATTAAATGCCCAGCCTCCCGAGCAAAAAGAGGAAATGATAAATTACTTTTCCGACTGGTGCAATTTGACGCAGGGTGAACTTGAAAAATTATTGATCGACACAACAAACTTAAATTACAACCATAACGAAATATCTGCAGTTATGGCTAAGCTGATGGCGTTTAGTGAAACGATGGGTGTCCTGTTCGGAACATTAAGTAACCTTGAATATATTGGAAAACGCCGTGATACACAGATATATATTAAAGAAGAAGGTAAACAAAAGAAGAGTTTTCTCGCTGACTAGCAGCTCATAAGATAACAGTGATATTATGGCAAGCGCCTTTTTGCAGATACCAATAAATGCTGAACTGATCACCCGGCAGAAGCAATTGAAACGTTGTTCACTAAACGAGTCAGTGTCCGGCCTGATGCATTTGATCATAATCACTCACTTCGGAGAAAACAAACAGGATGCATCTTTTGGAAATGAACTCTGGGAACGTGATTTTGAGACAGTTGAAAATATCCAGGCATTCAGGGAAAAACTCTCTGGATCACTCCATAAGGCTATAATCCAGTATGAAAAAAGGCTGGCTGATGTAAAAGTCGGCATTGATTTCGATCAGGTGCTGACAACTGTTTATAACAGAAGGGTACGGCAGAGAATCCATATTGTTATTGAAGGAACACTACGCAAGACAAATGAGTCGTTTGTGCACCGGGAGGTATTTTTTATGGGACCTTTATCTTACTACTAATAAT
>JBAVOD010000253.1:0-3254 GCA_049691735.1 Bacteroidales bacterium | reverse complement strand
CTGTTGATCCTGTACATGCAACTTTTTGCCTCGAGGTCCTTCAACATAGGGTCAAAGATTTCAATATTGTCAATTAAAGCCTGGACAAAAGACTCAAAATTCGTTCTTGCATCATCATAACTTTTCCGGTTAGCGATGAACCAGTCCCTGTCATTGTGTAACTTCAGGCCGGAGAGAAAATTCATCGTTGATTGTCTGATCTGTTCCATTTTCTGATTAATGATTTAAGGAGGATATATAACAAAACAAATTTAAACAGATAGGTTTCATTTTCAACTGCCGATTTTTGGTTATTTTCGGACGATGGCGATAAAAAAGCGGATACCTGTACAATAAACCTTTGAAGATGAGGGTTTAAGAAACAACGAGAATCCTGATGCAAAGAAATAAAATATCTTTACGGTTTGTTATCTTACTCATTGCCGGTGCATTTGCTTCGGTCGGAATAAAGGGTCAGTCGCCGGAGGATTCGAACCTGCCCGTAATCCTGATCGACACCAGAGGTGAGGTGATTGAGGACGATCCAAAGATCAATGTAATTCTTAAAGTGATCGATAATATCACCGGAATTCCCGGAAGCCTTGCCGGCCGGCTTCCTGATTACGACGGCGAAGCTGCTATTGAGATCAGAGGCCAGTCTTCACAGATGTTCCCGAAGAAAAGTTATTCATTTGAACTCCGGACAGTGACAGGTGCCGATTCCAGTGCAAGCCTGCTGGGAATGCCTGCTGAAGAAGACTGGGTACTCTATGCTCCGTATTCGGACAAAACCCTACTGCGCAATGCACTTACCTTTTACCTCGGCAGCCGGATGGGCGGCTGGCAGCCGCGATACCGGTTCTGCGAATTATTCCTCAACGGCGAATATAACGGGGTTTATATGCTCCTTGAAAGCATCAAACACGACAGCAGCAGGGTCAATATCAGCAAGATTAATCCCGATGAGATCTCAGGCGATGATCTTACCGGAGGTTATATTATAAAGGGAGATAAGATTCAGGGGGTAAGTCCTGACAGATATTTCGTGATAACACCTTCGCAACATTATGAAGGCTCACGCGACTATCCGTTCACTTATGTTTACCCTGATTACGACGAGATTGTGCCCCAACAAAAAGATTATATCAGGAGATTTCTGACAGAGGCTGAAGAAGCACTTAACGGAGAGTCATTTAATGATCCGGCAACAGGATTCAGAAAATATTTTGATGTGAGCTCTTTTGTTGATTTTCAGATCATCCAGGAAATCGTTAATAACGTTGACGGGTATCGATTCTGCACTTTTTTCTATAAGGATAAGGACTCTCTTGGCGGCAAGCTGCATGCCGGACCACTCTGGGATTTTGACCTATGTTACGGCAATGAAGACTATGCCGATTTTAACCTTGAAACCGATATCTGGCTCTATACGAAGTTTTCCGATGAATACGGAAACAGGATGCACTGGTGGGCAAGGATGATGGAAGATCTGGGATACAGGGCTGTATTCACGAGCCGCTGGAAACAACTGCGCAGGGAAGCTTTTGCAACGGATTCAGTGATGGCATTTATTGATAATTCTATCATGCTGCTTGGCGACGCGATCGACAGGAACTTTGCAAAATGGCCGATTCTCGGAACATATGTCTGGCCAAACTTTTTTATCGGGGCAGATTACGGTGAAGAAGTCGGGTATCTGACGCAATGGCTTAAAGACAGGATGACCTGGATAGACGGAAATATTGTTAATGCCGATAATTTCACCTCTGCCAGCACTCAACAGGATATTGTGGTATATCCGAACCCTGTTAATAACCTCATGAACCTTTACTTTCTTCTTGATCAGCCGGGTGATATCAGGATCGAAATTTTTAACCTTACGGGTAAAGTTGTGTTCCGGAGCAATTATCAGCCCGATGCAGCCGGATACCAGAACATCTCTTTCAATGTAAGCATGCTTACGCCGGGGTTCTATATGCTCAGGGTCACGCAGGCGAACCGTGAGGTAGCCCGGAAAAAAATATTGGTTAATCACAGATAAATTTGCTTGCTTTGAGACTGCAAGCAAAAATGCCGGTTATGAGATACCTTTACCTTAGCATCCTTATCCTCATCTCATTTTCATTCTGTAATATTTTTACTAATAAGAAAGTGAATCCGATTTCTGAGGATAATGTACGGCAATTGGTTGATACCGTCGGTTTTGCGCAGTACCCATGGCAAATGGACAGCCTGATGGCGCGGATCGGAAGGCAGGGCTGGAAAAGAACCTCCGGCTCGCCATGGAAGCTGGCAATCTGTCCTCATGATGATTATACATATGCCGGAAGGCTTTATCCTGAAGTCCTGCAGAATATCAGTGCTCCAATCCTGATACTTGTCGGAGTTGCCCATAAAGCAGCCAGGCTCGGCATTGAGGGCTCACTTGTATTCGAATCCTTTTCAGCCTGGAAGGGACCATGGAAAAATGTTCCTGTTTCACCGGCAAGGGATGAGATCTTCAGGCTTCTCGGCAGCAGATACGCTATCCGGAGCGATACTCTGCACAAGGTTGAGCATTCACTTGAATCGATGATACCTTTTCTTCAGTATTTCAACAGGGATGTTTCGATTGTCCCGATCCTTGTTACCGCGATGGATCCCGCAAGGATGAGAGAATGCGGAAAAGCCCTGGCTGATGCCGTCAGGAAAGTTGCAGCAGATAACGGATGGGAGTGGGGCAGGGATTATGCGCTGATAGTCACCACAGATGCTGTACACTACGGCAATGAGGACTGGGGCGGAACCGATATGGCCTTCTTCGGATGCGACAGCACGGGAAATAATAAAGCCCTGGCACGCGAGCACGAGATAATCGGGAACTGTCTTGCCGGCCAGACAGGACCTGACAATTTCAGGCGATTCATCTCTTATACCCTCAAACCTGATAATTTCAGGGAGTACCAGTGGACCTGGTGCGGAAGATATAGTATGCCGGTTGCACTTTTTGCCTCACATTACCTTAATAACATGCAGCCGCTTAATGGAGAATTGCTGGGCTATTCAACAAGCATAACTTCGGAGCATGTGCCGGTGGACGATATTGGTATGGGGCGGACGGCTATCGCAACCGGATGCCACTGGGTAGGATACGCTGCACTTGGTTACGGGTAATTACTTTTCCTCATGCTCCTGAATAAAAAAAGATATCCGGGGAATTTTGCAATTTCAAATATGAGTAACCGTTAATAAAAATTGTCAGATAATTTATAATTTTAGATCACGTAAATCCCTAC
>JBAVOD010000252.1:0-8440 GCA_049691735.1 Bacteroidales bacterium | reverse complement strand
ATTTTCTGGGAACTGGCATTCATTGCCGGCAGGCAAATGAGCACCAGCAACGCGATCCTGCTTGCAAGTTTCTTTTGCATTTTAAGGTGTATTAATTAAGGGTTGATCATGAAAACTGAGGTCTGCGCATATAAAAATACACTCTTAATTTCAATTAATGAAGAATTATTTAAAAAATGTGCAATCGATTGCAGATACTTTTTATGTAATGAATTTTATGTTAAATTTGTCCAACAACCTGAACCGGAAATGAAGAATAACCGATATATAACAATCTATGATATTGCAAAAGCATTGAACATCTCACCGTCGACAGTCAGCAGGGGTCTTAATGACCACCCGCATATCCACAACGATACAAAGAAGAAGATCAGATCTGTGGCCAGGGAGATGGGCTACCAGCAGAACAAGTTTGCGAGCAGCCTCAGAAAAAAGCGTACCGAAACCATAGGAGTGGTTGTACCAAAACTTGACAGTTATTTTATGGCGCAAGTCATTTCGGGGGTTGAAAAAGTCACTAACAAGCATGGTTACGGTCTTATAATAAGCCAGTCGCAGGAATCAGGAAAGCAGGAAAAATTGTGCGTTTCCACAATGTTCGACAGCCGTGTCGACGGTATGCTGATTTCCCTGGCATTTGACACGAAAAGCCTTGATCATTTTGATATTCTGTTTGAAAAGGACATCCCCGTTGTGTTTTTTGACAGAGGGGCAGAATGCCATGGCTGCATGACTGTCGCTATTGATAACTACAGGGCAGGCTATGAGGCTACCACTCATCTTATTGAACAGGGATGTAGCAGAATAATGCACATTGGTGGCAATCTTTTGCGGAATGTATATTCCGGACGCTTCCTGGGGTACAAACAGGCGTTGCTTGACAACGGGATAGCATTCAACAAGGATTTTGTGTTTATAAGTGACCTTACCGGACAATCGGGCCATGATCTTATGAGAAAAGCCCTGAAAATGGATATGAAGCCCGACGGGATCTTTGCAGCTAATGATACTTCAGCGGTTGCCGCAATACTTGAATTGCAGAAATGGGGTATAAAAGTGCCTGAAGACACAGCCGTTATCGGCTTTAATAACGAGCCTCTGAGCCAGGTAATACAGCCGAATCTGACAACCGTCGATTACCCTGCAAGGGAAATAGGTGAAGTAGCTGCCACCTCGCTGATCAACAAACTTAATAATTCACAGTCAATAAACCTGAGCACGGTGATCCTGGAACATAAGTTGATAATACGCGGATCGTCGCTCAGAAAGCATTGAATTACAGACAAATGAAAAAAATATAAGCTCCTGTTTTGCATCCGCGCTTCCGGATGGCCCTCTGTTTAAGAGTTTAAATTTTCACTTCCACAGAGATTCACAGGGAAGGCGCAGAGTAACACAGAGATGATCATTATAGTTAACTAAACAGAAAGGAATAATATGCTGCTACTCGGAATCGACCTTGGAAGCTCCTCTGTTAAGGCTTCAGTACTTGACGGAGAAACAGGCAACTGTCTTGCTTCGGCTTTTTTCCCAAAAGAAGAGATGACTATCATTGCCAACCGTCCGGGATGGGCGGAACAAAACCCTGAAGTATGGTGGAGCAACCTGAAACTGGCTATAGCTAAATGCACAAGCAAAATAGGAAAGCTGAAGGACAATATCGGCGCGATAGGGATATCGTACCAGATGCACGGACTTGTTCTGACCGGTAAGGATAAAAATGTGCTGAGGCCATCGATCATATGGTGCGACAGCAGGGCTGTAAAATACGGAGAAGAAGCCTTTAACGCCCTGGGAAGTGATTTCTGCCTTTCCCACCTGCTCAATTCACCTGGTAATTTTACAGCATCCAAGCTTGCATGGGTCAAGGAGAACGAACCTGGTCTTTTTGCCCGGATAAACAAGATCATGCTGCCGGGAGATTATATTGCCATGCGGATGACTGGTGAAATAAATACTTCATATTCAGGCCTGTCGGAAGGAATCTTCTGGGATTTCGAAAATAACTCGATCTCGAAGGAACTTATGGACTACTTCGGATTCAACCCTGAAATAATGCCGGAGCCGTTTCCATCATTTTCGGTGAGGGGAAAGCTTCTTGGACGAGTTGCTGTTGAGCTCGGGTTGCCCGCCCATGCAGTTGTCTCATATAGGGCCGGCGATCAGCCGAACAATGCACTATCGCTTAATGTCCTTGAGCCGGGCGATGTTGCTGCAACAGCCGGAACATCGGGCGTCATATATGGCGTTACCGATCAGCGGAAATACGATCCCCAGTCACGGGTCAATACATTCCTCCATGTCAATCATTCCGCCCGGGACCGCAGGCTCGGCGTTCTCCTCTGTATAAATGGGGCAGGCATACTTAACTCATGGCTAAAACGGAATTTGGGACGGACCCTTTCATACGACGAAATGAACGGGCTGGCAGGACAGGTAGCCCCCGGTTCGGACGGACTTGCAATTCTTCCTTTCGGCAACGGTGCTGAAAGGATGCTGCTTAACAGGGATTCCGGATGCAGGATCGTCGGACTTAACTTTAACAGGCATGCTGATGGCCATCTGTACAGGGCTGCCCAGGAAGGGATAGCGTTTTCGTTCCGGTACGGGCTTGACATAATGAAGGAGACAGGTATTAATCCAATGCTGATCAGGGCAGGCAAGGCGAATATGTTCCTTAGTGATGTGTTCAGGGAAACCCTTTCCTGTATTACCGACACGACAATCCACCTTTACAACACTGACGGATCGGCAGGAGCTGCAAGGGGAGCAGGCATAGGTTGCGGTTATTACAGGTCGGCGAAAGAGGCATTCGGCGGACTGATCGAAGTCGGGAGAACCGAGCCGGTGACCTCAAAGGAATCGGTCTATTCAGAAGCATATGAACGGTGGAAGGAATATTTGAAAGAAGTATGATCTGTTTTGCTGAAATATAACTTTGATTATCTTTACATTTATATTGTACCGGAATACGTTGTAGTATCGGAATAAAAAAACCTTATTAAAATATTACTCTAAAACAAATTAATATGATCTACAAAGGCAATAAAGAAGCTTATCCCGGAATCGGGAAAATTGAATACGAAGGTAAAAAATCCAAAAACCCGCTGGCTTTCAGATGGTATAATCCCGGTGAGGTTGTTTCAGGTAAAACGATGAAGGATCACCTTCGTTTCGCAGTCGCTTACTGGCATTCATTCTGCGGCGACGGAACAGACCCTTTCGGCAATGCAACACACGACTTTTCATGGAAGGATATGTCAATCGACGACAGGATCCGGACCAGGCTTGATGCTGCATTTGAATTCATAACAAAAATCGGAGCCCCGTTCTATTGTTTCCACGATGTTGACGTGGTTGGTGGCGACGGCTCGGTTTTTGACATCGAAAAGAGGCTGTCCACATATGTCCCTGTTATGAAAAATCTTCAGGAACAGACCGGTGTGAAGCTACTGTGGGGAACAGCAAACCTGTTCTCAAATCCAAGATATATGAATGGTGCAGCTACCAATCCCGATTTTAATGTAGTATCCAATGCAGCAGTGCAGCTGAAGAACGCCATCGATGCGACAATTGCCCTTGGAGGAGAAAACTACGTATTCTGGGGCGGCAGGGAAGGCTACATGAGCCTGCATAACACCGACATGAAGAGGGAGCTTGACCATATGGGCATGATGCTATCGATCGCCCGCGACTACGGCAGGAAGAACGGATTCAAGGGTACATTCCTGGTGGAACCAAAGCCGATGGAGCCTACAAAACATCAGTACGATTTTGATGCTGCAACGGTAATCGGATTCCTCAGGAAATATGGCCTCGACAAGGATTTTAAGCTGAATATTGAGGTCAACCATGCCACACTTGCCGGCCATACCTTCGCTCATGATCTTCAGGTGGCAGCCGACGCAGGTCTTCTTGGCAGTATCGATGCAAATAAGGGAGACTATCAGAACGGATGGGACACTGATGAGTTTCCGACAAATGTCTTTGAAGTTACAGAGGCCGTGATGGTAATACTTCAGGCCGGAGGCTTCACAAAGGGCGGTGTAAATTTCGATGCAAAGATCCGCCGCAACTCAACCGATCCGGAGGATTTATTCATTGCGCACATAAACGGAATGGATACATTCGCACGGGCCCTTCTTATAGCTGATAAGCTGCTGAAAGAGAGCAATTACCTGTCGATGAAGAAGAACAGGTACAAATCATTCGACGAGGGCAAAGGAAAAGAATTTGAAAAGGGGAAGCTTACAATTGAAGACCTGCACAATATTGCATTAAAGAACGGCGAGCCTGAAGTTGTGAGCGGAAAGCAGGAGAAGCTGGAACAATTGATAAATATGTATCTCGAGTAAAGGCCGGCCCGGATTTAATCTGCAAACCCTTCCGGAGAATCAGGGGAGGAGAGAGTTGCAGTAACTTCAAATACGGGCGGATTTTTTATCGATTTCTTTACTTTGCAAAGGTCGGCTACATTGATGACCGAAGCCTTGTATTTCTCGGGGAAATCGGGCGGTAGCCGGATATCAATCTTTATATTTACGGGAAGGCCAGTCTCCTTGTCTGAAACAGTAGTCTGAACTATCTTGATTTTATCTGTCGGTATATTTCTGTGATCGCAGAACGATTTTACATAAATACCTGCACATGTGCCAATCGATGCAAGATAGAGCTCAAAGGGAGCCGGTGCTGAATTTTCACCGCCACTGCTTACAGGCTGGTCGGTCTTTATGGTATGCCCATGAAACCGGGCTACAACAACTTTCGCGCCTTCAAATGTAATTTCCATCCTATTATCAATTAATCAGTATACGAAATTAGTAATTATCCTGAATTATTCTACCCTGGCTGACCCCTTCAGGTGGGTTACCGGCTTCAACCTGCAAAGGGTTGCTTATAAATCAGCTGGGTCTTCTTTTCCGGGAAGAAATTCCCTGCCATCATCACAACCAATGTCATCAGTATCATCAGGGTAATAACTTCGCTATTGATGAGCGGAATGGAGGATGCAGCCGGAATGCTGAGGAATAACAGAATCGTAATAAGTCCCCTTGGTCCAAAAAGAATGAGGATTGGCGAGGTGATCTTCAGCACTACCCTGAAGAAAATGAAGCGGAGAAGAAATATTGAAGCCGTAATTATTGCCGCTGTCAACAGATTCCCTGGGTTAAATAATCCCGCAACCGAGGTGTAATATCCGAACATTATGAAGAAAAATGAACGAACAAGGAAAGTCAGCTCTCCCATTATCTTTTTGAACGACTCAACGTCTGTCCTGAATTTCCTGAAATCAACAAACCTGTTGATGAACGAATGCTCGACAAACCTGTAATTTGACAATGCAAGCCCAAAAGCCAGAACAAGGAGAAGGGCCGGAAGATATGACAGCTTTGCAAGCGTATAGACCAACACCACCGCAGTCATTATAATAACATAGTTTACATGGTACTTAGCCTTGTGCAGCAACAGGGCAAGCCCTGAAATTGTGATGATGGCTATTAGTACCGTAAGTAAACTATTCAGTGTAAAGTTTATTAACCCATGTCCCACATTGCTCTGATGCAAAAGAATGAAATCGAAGATCATTATACCGAAAATGTCCGAAACGGAGCTTTCGTAAACAATGAATTCCCTCTGATCGGGACTGAGATGACGGGCTGATGATATTGCAACTGAACTGCTTATGATCCCCGGCGGTATTGAATTCAGAAGTGAATTTATGAGTGAATAATCATAGAATTTTACAAGGATAAAGGTTAATAATCCGGAGAATATGACAAATAGTATGATAGCTGATGAAACCGATTTAATCAATAAGGATTTTTTGTTTTTTTCGATTTTCAGATCGAGGCTTGCTTCAAGGACGATCAGGATCAGTCCCAGGGTACCAATGACTGGCAGGACCGGTTCCATGTTGGGTATCCTGACCCCGGTTGATTTAAAAATCAACTGTAATGCTATTCCAAGGGCAATAAGCAGAATCGTACTGGGAATCCTCGAGTACTTGCTTGTGATGTCAAAGATGTAAGAAAGAAGGATTATTACACTGAGTGCAATTATTATATAATTCGTCATCCACAGGCCTGATTATCTGTTTAACTTTCCATGAATCTTTTAATATCCGGAATTTTGCCGGCAACGATTATAATATCGGTCCCGCGTAATAAACGGCTTTTATCATAGAAAAGTTCTACTGTATAGTTCCTCCTGAAAATTGAATTGATTATGTTTCGTTTCGGCGCTGATTTTATTGCGGCAGCCTTGATCCTGAATCGTTCCTCCATGTTTACTGTATCGAGCGAATGTCCTGCGTACTTCTCGGGAACCTGCACCTCTGCAATAGCATAATCTTCGGTTATTTCGGTAATCCTGAACACGTCCTTCAACTGCAGCATCGAAGATACGTGAAGAGCTGAATCCTCAAGAGGCAGGACAACCTCTTCAATACCTATATGGTTCAGGATATCACGATGGGTCTGGTTTACAGCCCTTCCGATAATCCTTTGAACGTTCAGATTTTTAAGTATCGATAACGTAAGTACCGATGCTCCAACATCCTCACCTATGGCAACAATGACTGCATCAATATCATTGAGGGGAAGGGTTTTTACAGCATTGACATTGGTTGAATCCAGTCTCATTGTTGTGGAAATTGAGTCCTTTATCTCTTCACATCTGTCCTCGCGGTTATCAATTCCGATCACTTCATGCCCCGAAGTTGCCAGTGTGGAGGCGAGCATTGATCCGAACCTTCCGAGGCCAATTACAATATATTTCATATTTCTGAAATTAGTTGATTAGAATTTCTGTTCCGGGATATGTATAGTATTTCTTTTTCTTTGAAGCCAGAAATCCGGAAAGCAGGACAAGAGGTCCGATCCTGCCTGTGAACATCAGGATCATCAGCACGATCTTGCCCATATCGCTGAAAGTAGAGGTTCCCGCAATGCTCAGTCCTACAGTGCAGAATGCCGATACGCTTTCGTACAGCAGATGTACAGGATTCCTGGTTGGTTCTGAAAGGAGCAGGCAGAAAAAACCTGTCCCGATAACCACAAGTGAAAGGATTACTATTGACAGGACCCTGTAAACGGTGTTGTGACTGATTTCCCGTTTTGAGATTTCGACAGTTTGCCTTCCGCGTATATTGCTCCATGCAGTTTTGGCAGCTATTGCAAATGTTGAAGTCTTTATACCGCCTCCGGTTGATCCTGGCGATGCGCCGATCCACATCAGCATGATAGTAAGGAAGATAGCTGGATAACCGAACCGGGTGATATCGTTTATGTTAAATCCCGCTGTCCTTGCTGTGACGCTGTTGAAAAAGGCTGTGAAAAGTACTTTCATATTACCATCAGTTCCGGGGTTTTTGTCCTTTTCAAGAAAATAATAAAGAACGGTTCCCCCAATCAGCAGTGCCAGGGTCGTGACTACCACTATTCTGCCGCTAATGCCGAATTCATCCCTGACAGGAGCTCGTCTCCTTCTTATCTTCCTGATGATTGCAATAAACTGAAGCTTCGTGTATGAATATATTTTAAGCAGGACAGGAAAACCAATTCCCCCCAGGATGACCAGGATGGCGATGGAAGTCAGCAGGAGGTAGTTATTCCGAATCATCGGTGAAGCGAGGTTATCCGGGAGTGTCGTGAATCCTGCATTGCAAAATGCAGAGACCGAGTGAAATGCGGAAAACAGGAACGGATGAGGCACCGATCCGTCAAGGCTTCCAAGGATAATGAGTGCACCTGCAAGTTCAGTAAAGAATGTGAACAGGATTATCTTGGTGAGGATCTTGAAGAGGTTCCCGATTGATTGGGATGAGAAGATATCTTTAAGAAGAAGCCTTTGCTGGAACGACGATCTGGAAGTGAATATATAGCTGAAAAAACCTGTGAAAGTCATTATACCGAGTCCCCCGATCTGGATCAGGCACATAATTATTATCTTGCCCATCTCGGTGAAGGTTGTTGCGGTGTTGGTGACAACAAGTCCGGTCACGCAGACGGCGCTCACCGCCGTAAACAGGGAGTCGATCACTCTCAGTGATTCTGTTCTTGAGTTGGGCAACAGGAGCAGTCCCGTCCCGGTAAGTATGATCAGCAGGAAACTGGCTGAAAAAATGATTGCAGGGGAGATGTTTGCCTTGCTCACCAGATTTAGCAGACCTGCGCTTTCGGATACGATCACTAAAAAAATGGCTGTAATTACAAGTGAATTGCCGTAGAAAACATGCCATTTCGTACCGCTGACATCATATCCTCCCAGGTTTGCGACAATCACTCCGAAGGTAAATACAAGCAACAAAAAACTGACAATATGGGATACGACACCATATCTTTGCCATCTGACTGCTTCCGGAAGGTATTTTGTTATCGCAAGCACCAGCAGGAGCATCCTGAAGGAGACCACACAATCCCTCAGGTTTCCGTCTGATTTT
>JBAVOD010000251.1:0-4531 GCA_049691735.1 Bacteroidales bacterium | reverse complement strand
TATGCCCGGATTCTGGTCTGAATACGGGATGTGTACCGAACCATCGGCCTTCGGATCGAGGATGGTGTTCGTCGAGGACAGTCTTCCGTACGCAGAAAAAATACTCCCCGACATTTCGGAGGCCGACAGGCTGCCACAGCCTGATGTGAGGACCGACGGACTTCTCCCGTTCATGATCAACAGGCTTAAGAACTGTGAGGATGCGATCAAAAATGCTGATCACCAGATAAGGTTTGCGGTCACCAGGGGCCCGCTGAACATAGCAAGCTTCCTTATGGGAACGACTGAGTTCATGATGGCCCTTGCGCTCGATCCCGAAGGTTCGCACAGGCTGCTCCGGAAAATCACAGCCTTTATATGCGACTGGCTTGAATGGCAGAAAGAATGTTTTCCGTCAATTGATGGCATCCTGATGCTCGACGACATTATCGGCTTCGTAGGTGAAACTGAATTCAATGAATTTGTGCTTCCGTATTTCAGGAAGATCTTCTCAGTAAACGATGCCAGGGTAAGGTTTCTCCACAATGATGCCGACGGACTTATAACCGCAAGTCATCTGGGGGAAATGGGTGTCAACATGTTCAACTTCTCCTTTAATCATACAATGAGCCAGATCAGGGAGCTTACTGGTCCCGATATTATCCTTTCCGGAAATATCCCGCCGCGTGATGTTATGGCATCAGGTACTCCCGCGGAGGTAGAAGCTGCCGTCAACAAGGCATTCGGCGAGATAAAGGATCACAGCCGCATAATATGGTCGGTAGGCGGAGGGATGCCGCCAGATGTTAAGGACGCCAATATCAGTGCGTTCCTGAAGGCAGTTAAAACCAACTCCTGATAATTTTCGGGATGAGACGCCTTTTACGGTTCCCTGGCTTCTAAACTGATTTCGAAATAGTTAGCGATCCATAATAACTTTATTGAAATGACAAACTCAATATTCGCAATACTCATGGCTGCAATAATCACATCATGCGGGCCGGCCGCGACAAAGAAGCAACCGGCCGGGAAACTGCAGACTGCAACTGAAGACAATTACCGGGTAAAGCTTATAACCGTTGATCCCGGCCACTTTCATGCCGCACTCGTGCAAATGGCCATGTATCCTCAGGTTTCGCCCGACGTACATGTTTATGCTCCGGACGGCCCTGATCTTCAGCAGCATCTTGACAGAATTGGATCGTATAATAACAGGAAAGTCGATCCAACCTCCTGGAATGAAATAATATACAGGGGCCAAGGATTCTTTGAAAAAATGCTTGCCGAAAAGGCAGGGAATGTGGTGGTCCTGTCAGGTAACAACAGTAAGAAAGCCGAATATATTTCACTGTCGGTTGAAGCTGGACTTAATGTTCTGGCAGACAAACCTATGATAATAACGGCCGAAGATTTCCCGAAGCTTCAGGAAGCTTTCCGCACGGCTGAGCAGAATCACGTCCTGCTGTATGATATAATGACCGAGAGGTTTGAGGTTACCACGGTACTGCAGAAGCTGCTTTCGCAGAATGAAGACATTTTCGGGAAGCTGACAGCAGGAACGAAGGATGAGCCTGCGGTCACAAAGATCAGTGTCCATCATTTTTCGAAGCTGGTATCAGGCTCGCCGCTGCAGAGGCCGGCATGGTTTTTTGACGTGACCCGGCAGGGAGAAGGCATAGTTGATGTTACTACCCACCTGGTCGACCTTATCCAGTGGGAATGTTTTCCCGGACAGATCCTCAGTCCATCGGACATAAATATGGTTGCAGCCAGAAGATGGCCGACCGCCATTTCGCTTCAGCAGTTCAGGGAGGTTACCGGCATGGCCGTCTTTCCCGGTTACCTGATGAAGGATGTCAAAAACGACAACCTGAACGTCTTCTCGAACGGTGAGATGCTTTACCAGATTAAAGGGAAGTGGGCAAAAGTCTCAGTTACATGGAATTACATGGCTCCTCCGGGAGGCGGCGATACGCATTATTCGGTAATGCATGGGACTCAATGCGATCTTGTCATAAAGCAGGGTGCAGATGAAAAATTCATTCCGACCCTATATGTTGAAAATATTAAAGGTGATTTGAAAGATTTCACTGTGAAGCTCACTGAAGCTATCGGAGCATTGCCTTACGACAGTCTTGAGGTTGTGGCACTCAGTAACAAATCGCTGAAGATCAGTATACCGACGAAATACAGGATCTCTCATGAGGAGCATTTCGGACAGGTGACAGAGAAGTTCCTGGATTATCTGAAGGATGGTAAGCTGCCGGAGTGGGAGGTGCCCGGTATGATAACAAAGTATTACACTACCACCAGTGCACTGAAGAAAGCACTGGAAAGATAGGATGCAAGGAGGAGAAAGTTAAAAATCCGGCCTTGATCATGATTTGGCTTGCAGTAACCATCCCCATACAAACCCTCCTTATCTGAACAGATCCTCGATCACCATCGAATAAATATCCTCCAGTCTGATCCCTGCTGCCAGAGCCTGTTTGGGAATGAGACTCTCCTCAGTCATCCCCGGGACTGTATTTATTTCGAGGAAGAAAGGCTTTTCTCCAATGACAATAAAATCGACCCTTACAATTCCCCTGCAGCCAAGAATATCATAAATGACAGAGCTCAGCTCCCGGATCGATTCGGTTAATTCGTCAGTCATGTCGGCCGGTACCACTTCGTCCGACTTCCCTGGAGTATATTTTGCCTCGTAATCAAAGAATTCATTTTTACTTATTATTTCAGTAACCGGGAGGATAATTGCCTTTTCCTTAACTTTTACCACTCCACATGCCACTTCCCGCCCGTCCATGAATTCCTCAACCATCACTTCCCTGCTTTCCTTAAAGGCTGCCCTGAGAGCGGCCGGGAAATCTTCCCTGGTTTTGACCTTTGTAACGCCGAAGCTCGATCCGCTGTCGTTAGGCTTGACAAAGCACGGAAGACCCATATTCTTTATAATAGCATCGGGGTCAAGATTGGCGCCATCCCTTAAAAGGATGTTTTTTGCCATCGGTATGCCATATTCCTTAAGATAGAGCTTGCAGGCCTGCTTGTTGAAGGTGAGGGCTGAACAAAAAGTGCTGCAGCCTGAATAGGGGATCTGCAGCATGTCGAAATACCCCTGCAGGAGTCCGTTCTCGCCCGGAGTGCCATGGATCGCGATAAAGACCGCATCAAACCTTATCTTCCCCTCTTCCGTCGTGAGGGTGAAGTCGTTCTTGTCGATGCTGAGGTACCTTCCTTTCCTGTCCTCCCAGTACCAGTTTATCCCTCTGATCATTACAATATAGGTCGAATACACTGACGAAAGTGACTTTTCAACTTCCCTTGCGCTTTTTACCGATATTTCATATTCGGAAGAATCACCTCCTGCGACGATCGCGATTGTTCTCATGGCGTGGTATTTGTCAGCCAAAAATAGGCAATTATTTTATGCAAAGGTACAGGAGTATCTTGCGGACCCCGCAACCTGCACTCTGCAACCTGCAAAAGTAAACTGGCATTGATATCATTTTGATATCATTTTGATATCACTGCACGATTTCCATTTCTTTTTTTCTCGCAGATTTCCGCAGAGCTTAACACAGATTTCCGCAGAAGGCTGATCCATTTCTGGTATCCACCCCGCAACCGTTTTCCACCCCGCACCCCGTTTTACCAGCCGAAGCTTTGCGAAGGCTGGCAACCTGCAACCTGCAACCTGCAACAGACTCCCATGCCTGTTTAATGTGCATGACTCGTTCTATTTCGAGGATTCTGATTATCTTTGTTAAAACTTTAACAAAACCTAAAATGAAAAGAGGCTGTCTTATCTGGATCATAGCAGGAGTCGTGGTGGCACTTGTTGTTCTCGGGATATTTTCCTGGGGAACGAAAACCTATAATAATATGGTCAAACTACAGGAAAGGGTCACAAGCCAGTGGGGCAATGTTGAAACCCAGTACCAGCGCAGGGCTGACCTTATTCCGAATTTCGTAAATACGGTGAAGGGAGCTGCAAACTTTGAACAGGAAACCCTTACCAGGGTAATAGAGGCAAGGGCAAAGGCCACCCAGGTGACAATCGACCCGACAAAGATGACAGCCGATAACCTTCAGCAATTCCAGCAGGCCCAGAATGAGGTGAGCTCGGCTCTGTCACGGCTCATGGTCGTTGTTGAAAGATATCCTGAGCTGAAAGCCACTCAAAACTACAGGGATCTTCAGATCGAGCTTGAAGGCACCGAGAACAGGATCTCTGTTGAAAGAAGGAAATTCAACGAGGATGCACAGAGTTTTAACGCCTACATTAAGAGCTTTCCGCAAAACATAATCGCAAAGATGTCCGGATTCACCGAGAAGCCATACTTCAAATCGACGGAAGGAGCTGAAAATGCTCCTGAGGTCAAGTTCTAAATATTAAAGGTGATGAAAATCAAAGCCTCAAAATTTTTTACAACGGAAGAACAGGCAAGGATACGCGAGGCAATTATGGAAGCCGAAAAGGAGACCTCAGGTGAAATTCGGGTCCATATAGAATCGGGCGTAAGGGGCAAAGTACTCGACAGAGCAGCCT
>JBAVOD010000250.1:0-1512 GCA_049691735.1 Bacteroidales bacterium | reverse complement strand
TATAAGAATAATCAGAACCCCCGCCTGCGTCACGCAAATACATATCTTTTGCAATTCTGCCGGATATCTTTGCCGATTTATTACCTGCGTGCATAATGAATAGTTTAGCGTTCTTCAACCCGCCTGGAGTCAAATGATCACACCGGGGGACAACTCTTTATTTTTAATCCCCTTTTGTCTTAACACCCGTAATTATGCAATTGTTTCCTTCTGCATTTATATTAACTTTTTTTAACGTGGCCCGGTCAGTAAAATATTTCTGCCTGATTTAATAAAACCGAGCAGCGAAGAAGGGTAAGTTGATTTTAATCGCACCTTAAGGCATTCTTAACGATATTTTATTGCTATCTCAGTTTTGCAGCGTTATATCTACTGATATGAAAGTACTGTAATTGGTTATTAATGAGTGTTCCGCAGTGAAAGTTCAATATATAATCCTATTTTACTTTAAGGGCCGGTGCCGGGGAATTACGGAGATAATACGAACCGGACTTGCCGGACCGTTTATTCTGTTATAAAACAATAAGTTCGGTTGAAAAATTATGAAGATTGATTACAATACCAAACTGGTTACTATTTATACCGGAAAGGCTTGGGAAGCAATATTGGTCCGACATCTCCTGAATAAAGACGGAATTATGGTCTGGATGATTAATAAGGATCCTAAAAATAAAGTACAAAAAAACGAATTCCCCCATGCATGGTATATTGTAAAAGTTAAAGTCTCAAATATGGACTATATCAAAGCCAAAACCATTGTTGATAAGTACAAGAAAAAATCCCGGAAACAAATATCTGCAATCTGACTGTATCCGGAATTTTCCGGTCTCATAATTTAATCAGAATAAAATATTATGAAAGCATCAATAAAAGGTCACAATAGAATCCTGAAGGAGTACAGATCAGTCAGGATACTGAATAAGATTGGTCTGGGTAAAAGTGTTTACTTTGAAAATCCATTTGAAGAAACTGCAATAAAGTACCTTCCCGGTGAAACCGGCAAGACTTCAAAATACTTTATCAAAGGTCATGATCAAAATGAACATGAGATTGATTTTGATTCAAATTCCATCCTGAAGGCTATACTGGAAGGTAAACCGATCAGCAGGGCAAGGTATGATAAGTATGCCCCCGACAATTCTTAGCAAATCTGTCAGATGATCTTTATTGAGCATCTTTTGGTTTTAAGCCCAAAGGAGCAGAAATCATCAATGCGGATACAAATGCCAATGAAAGAAAAGCGCCTTTGTAGCCGGCAGCCCCGCCACCAAGACTTGCAATCAATGCTCCTACCAACGATGAACTGACTATAAGCCCTACACTTGTAAAAATTAATATGACACCCTGACCTGATGCTCTGTTATCATCGGTAGTTTCGTTATTAACTATATATCTTAAAGGTGCTCCTGTTATAAAAGAGAAGCCAAAGCCCAGAATTGCTTCAGCTATATAAAAACTGGTCAAATGTCCGTGAGCTTTCCAAATGCTTACTAATCCTATGGTAAGTATTGC
>JBAVOD010000249.1:0-1563 GCA_049691735.1 Bacteroidales bacterium | reverse complement strand
GGGTAAAATTCTGGCGGTGGCCGTTTTTAACCCTGTAGCCTTTTTTCCTTTTCTTTTTGAAAACGATAAGCTTGTCACCCCTTACATGCTCGAGGACTTTTCCCTCGACGATGTAATCAGCGATTGTCGGTTCTCCGACAAGAATGGTCTCATTATCCTCAACTAAAAGAACCCTGTCAAATTCAAGATTTTCACCCTGCTCATTATCAAGACGATGAACAAAGATCTTCTTTCCTTCTTCAACTTTGAACTGCTGCCCTGCAATTTCGACGATTGCGTACATTTTGGTATGGTTTTTCGTTATTCCATGAGGCGTATGCGGCTTTCGTCCCGTATAACTTGATAATGCCCCGTTGGATTTATTCAATTTCGGACTGCAAAGATATAAATAATCGATTATCTGCAAACCAATATAGCGGATTTTTCTAAAAAGTCCCTGCCCCCAGCCAGTAGGGAGAAATTATGAAAAAAAGAATGATATACCCTCCAGCCTTATAGCTATTATACCTATATTTGCCTATTAAAACGCAGGGGTACATACTGCTCTGGTATTTAGTTGATTGATATGAAGAGAGTAAAGCTTAAGGTACTGGGAATTTCTTATAGTCAAACTCAGTCAGGAGCTTATGCCCTGATCCTTGTTGAAGAGAATGGCGAGCGGAGAGTCCCTATAATAATAGGTGGATTTGAAGCCCAGGCCATTGTGATCAAGCTTGAAAACCTCGATCCTCCGAGGCCGCTGACCCACGACCTTTTCAAAAGTTTTGCAGATGAATTTAATATCACGCTGATTGAAGTGATGATATACAAGCTCGAAGAAGGGGTCTTTTATTCGAGGCTGCTTTGCAATAACGGAGAGAAGGAACTTTCGATCGACAGCAGGACGTCAGATGCTGTTGCCCTGGCGCTCAGGTTCGGCTGCCCGATATACATAACCGAAGAGATCCTCGAGAAAGCCGGCATAACGATTACATCCACCGAATCCGAAACACCTGCTGAAAGTGAAGGCGACAGCGACAGCCTGTACGAAGCCGGAAGCTCGAAATTCGGGAACTATTCGGATGAGGAGCTTTATAAAATGATCGATGAGGCCGTCAAGACCGAAGACTATGAGCGCGCTGCCGCAATACGGGATGAGATTGAAAAGCGGAAGAAACGGAAAAGCTGAGCAGCGATCGTGCCGGAATAAAGTTCTGATCATATATTTTTTTACCACGACATGAAGCAATATCTTGAGCTTCTGGATCATGTTTTAAAAAACGGTACCCGGAAGTCTGACCGGACCGGTACAGGTACAATAAGTGTTTTCGGATACCAGATGCGGTTCAATCTGCAGGAAGGTTTTCCGCTCCTGACAACAAAAAAGCTTCACTTTAAATCGATAGCTCACGAACTGCTATGGTTCATATCGGGCGACACCAATATTAAATTCCTGACCGACAACGGCGTAAAGATCTGGAACGAATGGGCCGATAAGGACGGAAACCTTGGACCGGTGTACGGCTACGAATGGCGCTCATGGCCGGCAGCCGACGGCAGGAAAATCGACCAGCTCGCCAAAGT
>JBAVOD010000248.1:0-2970 GCA_049691735.1 Bacteroidales bacterium | reverse complement strand
GTGCAGTTATTGCCCTTACAGGGTATTATGCCAGAGATAAAGCCATGTCATTTTTCAATCCCGCGCTGGAGGGCAGCCATCTTTATTGCCGTAAAAGCGGCTTCATCTCCCTTGTTGCCATGCTTTCCGCCTGACCGGGCAATTGCCTGCTCAGAGTTCAATGTGGTCAGCACCCCGAAAATGAAAGGAATGTTATAATCAAGGTTTAGCTGAGTGATCCCCTGTGTTACGCTTTGACAGATAAAGGTGAAATGAGGAGTTTCTCCCTGGATAACACAACCAAGGCAGATCACAGCATCAACATCGTCATATTCGGCAATGAACTGGGCACCAAGGGTCAGCTCGAAGCTTCCCGGCACATGCTTGATTATCAGATTGCCATCCGATACTCCGAATTTTTTCAGGGTTGTTACTGCTCCATCGAGAAGGGACTCTGTTATGTTGTGATTCCAGTCAGCGACCACTATCCCGAACCTCATGTCGGAGGCGTCGGGAACAGATAAGGGATCGTTGGCCGACAGATCGGTTGTGCCCATTTATTTTATGAAAAGATTTACCCGTGCGATGTACTTGTCGATGGTTGTTCCTTCAGTGCTATTGGGATACTTGTCCTTGATCCTCTGATAAACCTTCAATGCATCCTTGTAATTGCCACTGATCTCATACAGTTCACCTGCTTTCATAAGGAACAACGGCGTATTGAAAGAATTATCGGCATAATCGGCTGCGGCAAGATATTGCGAAATGCCTTTTTGAGTATTCCCGAGTTCAACATATGCATCGCCGATCGCGCCAATAGCAATTGAAGCGATCACCTTGTCCTTTTTGCGATATTTGTTGAGAAAATCTATTGCATCCTGGTAGTCACCAAGGTGAAGGTAGCATATTCCGGCAGAGTAGCGGGCCAGGTTGCCGGCGTTAGTGTACTTGTATTCTTTGGCAATGTCAAGAAAGCCCAGATAATTGCCATCGCCGTTAAGGGCAAGCTTCAGGGAATCATCCTCGAGATACCGCTGGGCCTGATACATCTGCGACTGAGCCTCATTACTCCTGTTGTTCAGATACATCCGCCCGAGCCAGAACAGCCCAACAATCACAATAACAATACCCAATCCGATAAGCAACGGCTTGTAATTCTCCTCAAGGATCTGTTCTGTTTTCGTAAGGGTTTGTTCAACATTCTTTATCCCCTGAGGTTTTTCATCTTTCTTACTTTTTGTCATAACACTTTATGCTAAAAACACTTAAAAAATAACTTCGCAAAAGTAGTTTTTTTAAAATAATTTTGAAACTATTGCCCCAAAAATCGAGCCCCGGCAAACTTAGTATTATATAATTGAATTTCAGAGATATATTAATGAATCATTTGAATTATTCTTTTTTTATCTTTAACGGTTGACTTTTTTCGCATGTACCTCAGAACACTCTCCCTGACAAATTTCAAGAATTACAGGCAGGCCGGTCTCGAGTTTTCACCAAAGATCAATTGCCTGGTAGGCAATAACGGTGTTGGCAAAACAAATGTATTGGATGCCATACATTATCTGTCACTTACAAAAAGCTTTTTTAACAATATCGACAGCCTCAGTATCCTGCATGACGAAGATTACTTCATTATCCAGGGACAGTTTTCAAAAGAAGGGGAGGAGGACACTATTTTCTGTTCGTTCCGGAAACAGAAGCAAAAAACCCTCAAAAGGAATGGAAGGGAATACCAGCGACTGTCGGATCATGTGGGAAAGTATCCGGTTGTGATGATCTCACCTGCTGACAGTGCACTGATAACCGAGGGGAGTGAAGAGAGAAGAAAATTCCTCAACAAGATAATCAGCCAGTATAATGCGGAATACCTCGATGCCGTGCTCCATTACAATAAAGCGCTTCAGCAGAGGAACAAGCTGCTGAGGGACTTTAAGAGCAGCGATACCTTTGACGGGGAGATGATTTCGGTCTGGGACGCACAACTGGTAAAATATGGTGAGCTTGCTTTCAGGGAAAGGGCTACTCTCATTGATGAGCTTATTCCTGTTTTCCAGGATTACTATTCCATAGTTTCGAACAGCAGGGAGAAAGTAAGGCTATCGTACAGGTCGCACCTGGCTGATGGCGATTTCGCCGGTACCCTGAAGAATGCTTTAAGCAAGGACAGGATGCTGGAATACACAACTGCAGGAATCCACAAGGATGATCTGGTTTTCGAAATGGACGGGCACCCGGTGCGTTTGCTGGGATCGCAGGGACAGCAGAAATCCTATCTTGTGGCCCTTAAACTTGCGAAATTTGAATATATTAAGAGGAAGGCGGGAATTTCGCCAATACTTCTGCTGGATGACATTTTTGATAAGTTCGACGCCGAAAGAGTGGCACAGATCATCATGATAGTCGGAGACCGGCGTTTCGGCCAGATCTTCGTGACCGACACCCATCGGGAAAGGCTTCAGGATATCCTTGAAAAAATAGGGGCAGATTACAGGATGTTCCTTATAAGTGATTCAGGCACAGTTGATATTTTCAGTAACGGGGCTGCAAAAAAATGAGGCGAAGCAAAACTATTACACTTGCCGAAGCTATCAAGGATTACCTGCACGAGATGAACCTTGAAGACGGGCTTACCGAAGTCAATCTGATCGGTTCATGGGAGGAAACGGTTGGCAAGGCAATCTCTTCGAGAACTTCAGGGATTTACATAAAGGACAGGGTATTATACATTCGTCTCAGCTCATCGGTTGTGAGGAATGAATTGCTTATGGTCCGTGAAGCGCTCAGGGAGAAGCTCAACGAAAAGGCAGGCAGGGAGATTATTAAAGAGATAGTGCTCAGGTGATCTGATTATCACCTCACCAGATATTCGTTTCCGGATATCGAAACTGATTTCCTGAACGATTTTGATGAACTGAAGTGATAAATATGGCCGTCCCATTCAAGGTGTACTTTCTTATCATCAATTTCTATCGAGAGAGAGGCGTTTTT
>JBAVOD010000247.1:0-1783 GCA_049691735.1 Bacteroidales bacterium | reverse complement strand
CATAAGACCCGTATCATTACCGCACAGAACGCCTGCTGAAATGTTCCCGTGGCCTGAAAAGTATTTTGTAGCGCTGTGTATCACAAGATCGGCACCGATGCTGAGAGGCCTGCAGAGAAGCGGAGTTGCGAACGTGTTGTCGACAATGACCCTGGAGCCGTATTTATGGGAAATATTTATGACTGTTTCAATATCGGTGACTATCAGCATCGGATTCGAAACAGCTTCAATATATACCAGTTCAGGCCTTAATGACCTGCATGTCTCTTCGAACTGCTCATAATCATATCTGTCGGCTACCGGGTTAAAGGTGAACGCATCAAGTCCCCTTCTGTTCCTGAGAACCGAATCGATGTACGACAATGTGCCTCCGTAAATCTCGCTGAAGAACAGCCACGGGCCTTTCGATTCCCGTTTCTGAAAAACTGAGAGTGCCGTGTCAATTGCCGACATCCCCGTCTGAGTCAGGAGCGCCCATTTGCATTCCTCCAGTTTCATTACTTCCTCCTCTGCGGCAACCACTGTCGGATTACGGTATCGTGAATAGATATACAAATCGGGGACACGTTCATTTTCAGTTTCCCTGGTAAACGCGTTTTTGGCACTATCGGCGTCATAAAGCTCAAATCCCGCATCCCTGTATATCGGCATGCGCTGACTGTTGACAGGTTTGTTTTTCATAATGTTTTAAGGGGCTAAATAATGTTGAGGCAAGTTGACGGGACCCAGCCCTTATTTCCATCCGACAGCATTATTTCGTACCAGTTGCCGACCTTGTCCTCAATGTTCACCTTTGATCCCTCGTGCAGTATGAACAGATCGTTACCACTCTGATCGGGAGAGCTTTTGCCGGTGACTGTCGGGGAAAAGATAATTGCTGTATGACTGTCGTAAACCAGGTCCTTGTTCCTGAGTGTGAATGCCAGTGACGACGCCGAAACGACTGCAAAGAAGATGGCAAGCCAGAAGCCTGCGACCTTCAGTTTATATCGTGAGGAATAAAGGTAAAGCGAAAGCAACACCAGGAAAAGGATAAATGAGACAATGCTTATTGCAGCCCAACGGTTGCTCGACAGCACAAGAGATACGAAATTGTACCATCTGATAAAGAACAGCTCCGGTATTGCCTGGAACTTATCGACAACCAGAGTCTTCGCTATCTGAAGGTTATAGTTGATGTCATTGTCGCCGGGCTTCAGAAGCTTTGCACGTTCGTAGAAGAGTATGGCTCCGGGTACATTATTGAGCTTGAAATATGCATTGCCGATATTGTAATCAAGTGCTGCGGAGCGGTATCCGGTGTTGTAAATATCGAGCCAGACATTCAGGGCACTCTTGTAATCAGCGGTATTATAGAAGTCTACTCCCTCGAGGAAATTAACCTTATAACTTTGCTGAGCGGGGGCCGAAATGGCCGGAAGCACCAGTAAAAGCAAGATCAGGATATGTTTTGATATTGATTTCATCATTCAGCCCATTGAATTTTCAACGTATCTGATAAACCTTGAGGCGTCCTCATAGATATTGGAGGCTTCCGAATCGGAGGATGAAGGTGCGAATCTTGTGAACTCGCATGTATCAATTACAGATGTGAGGTTGCTGATCTCCTCCTCGGATACTCCTTTTTCGCGCAGCGACTCAACGGCGGAGTTCCTTGTAAGATCTGAAACCGGAATATTGAGCTTATCGCTGAGATAACCCCAGATAGCTTTCTGGATCTCCTCATAGAACTTATCTTTCGATCCATCCTTGAGCCACAGCGATGCTTCCCTGAGCCTCTTTA
>JBAVOD010000246.1:0-5336 GCA_049691735.1 Bacteroidales bacterium | reverse complement strand
GTTGTATATAGATCATTCCCCGAACGTTTAAATTTTGGGTGGTTTGCGATTAAGAAAGTAATATATAGATCACCATTTGGCCCGCCGTTTATTCCCGGGCCCCCGTGTCCTGCAATTTTAATAGTTTGCCCATTTTCAATTCCGGCGGGGATGGTAATTCGTATGGTTCTGCCGTTTACGGTAAGGTTTTGACTGTGAGTTTCATAAGCATCGATAAGATCGAGGCGCAATTCGGCGTTATAATCTTCTCCCCTGAATTTTAACTGGCTGCTTTTGCCGGTTCTCACTTTTCCGCCAAACAACGACTCAAAAAAATCGGAGAAATCACCTTCAAATTGCGTCCCTGAGGTTTCCGTTCTGTATGAACCTGATGATTGATTCCGGTCCTGTTGTGCTTTTTCAAATTGTTCTGCATGTTGCCAATCCTTTCCATACTGATCGTACTTTTTGCGCTTCTCCGGATCGCTCAATACTTCATTTGCCTCATTGATCTGCTGAAAATTCGATTTAGCATTTTTGTCATTCGGGTTTAAATCGGGGTGATATTTTCTGGCAAGCTTACGAAAGGCTTTTTTAATTTCTTCCTGAGTGGCATTTTTATCTACCCCCAGTATTTTATAATAATCAATATACATTATTATGATATTTTAAGCTAAGATAAACATATAAAGAATCACTATTAACCGAGTACAAAGAGAATCCAGGATCAATGGGATTCCTGCTACGGAGATTATCATCCCAAAGTACCCTGGATTAACCTTATCATGTGCAAATATCAAAGATCAGAATCTATCTCTTATATCCGCCTCAGAAATTGATTACTATGGCTTTTTAGACTTTTTGGTTTTCTTTACATTCTGCTTTTGCACTGCTTTTTCAGTATTCCTGGCATTGCGTTGATCTACTGCATTCTGTTTGTTTGCATTATTCCGTCTGGTAACAGTGTTTTTCTGATTTTCAGCTTTCTGTTTATCTGCAGCATTCTGCTTATCCACTGCATTCTGACGGTTTGCAGCATTCTGTTTATCAATTGCATTCTGACGGTTTGCAGCATTCTGCTTATCCACCGCATTCTGACGGTTTACGGCATTCTGCTTATCCACTGCATTCTGACGGTTTACAGCATTCTGTTGATCTACGGCATTTTGTTGTTGTTCCCTATTCCTTTTAACAACATTCTGTTGATCCACGGCCTTCTGTTGATTTATTGCATTTTGTCTGTCTACAGAATTCTGTTGGTTTACAGCATTTTGTGGATTGACTGCGTTCTGTTGTTGTACACTTCGCCTGCTACTGTTTTGCAGATTGGATGAGTTTCTTTCTGAAGGTCTTCTCACATCCTTGAGATTTGCAATTCTGGATGGGGAAGGTCGCTGTCCGTTAGCATTGGTGTTCATTATCTGAGGCCTGTAGGTCCGATATTGTCCATTTCTTAATTCCTGACCCGGCGTATTGTCATCCTGAACGGCATATGAGCTGACCCTCCTGCCGGTTGCTCGCTGAACCTCTGCTCTGTCCGGGCCTGAAACGTATGTTGTCTGATATCTTTTATCAACATATGTATTATTGATCACATTGGAATTCCTGAAGATCCTGTCATCATCATTTTGACTGGCATAATGTCGATCCATATCGTTTCGTCCGAAATACCTGTCATTTACGAAGATCCAATGATTATTGTAGTTATTGCCGAAACTCATACTGATATTTATACCTGGCCCCATTGGTGCCCAACCGTAGTATCCCTGGGCCCTTCTCCAGGTCACCCATGCCGGTCCCCACACATTATCAGGTATCCATAACCAGCCGTAATAATTATCGTAATCCCAGCGACCATAATGAAAAGGTGCCCATCCCCAATTGTAATCTGATGCCCAGGTCCAGCCATATTCAGTCATAATCCAATGGCCTCCTGATGAATATGGAGTAAAGTCAGGTCCGGCATCCGGAATCCATACATAACCATAATTTTGATAATCTACCCATTGTCCATATGGGCTTAATTGATCATAAAAGACCTGGTAACTGATGGAAGGTTGTTGTACGTAAGGTTGTTGTACTGAAGCCTGCCTGGTAAAAGCACAAGAAGAAATTATCAATGTGAGCGATATTACCAAAATTCTTGATTTTGTTTTCATTATAAAAAGCATTTAATTGAATGATTTTAATACAGAACCTATAAAACACATATGTCAGTTACTTTTCCGGATATAATTATAACCTGACAAAGTTAGAACTCAGATTACCGAACGTGTTACACAAATATTTAAAAATGTTACATCATTCACACAAGTGCGGGGGGTTATGGATTATCAATTCGTCTTCTCAAACTTAAGGTTTCGTACGCGTCCGCCTGAAACATTTAAACCTGTAATATTGCCGTTTGAATTCCTTGTAAAAACAATTCTTCCGAAATACCATTTATTGCCTGAGAACTGGTCAGGTTTGGTGAGTGTGAGTAAGACATCTCCGGTCCTGAAATGCCTGGCGATGAGCTTACCTGATTCCACCACCATGGTATAAGTCGTACTCAATTCCGGGCTGTAAAAATCGCCTGAATATTCTGACAGATTGATTTTCGAAGGTTCAAAATCCGGCATGCGCATCGCTATTTGTTCCCCTCCGCCTATTTGTACTTTCATTTTACTGACTCTTCCGGAATCAAGTATAAATGTAATTCTTGCCGATACGGCCTTCACATCAAATTCGGTGGTTGTTACTGCGCTCATGGGAGTTTTAGGAAGTTCAGGAGCTGAAACAAATAATTTATCATTTTCGATGGAGATCGTTACAAAGATTCCGGGTTGCCATTCGTACTTACCGCAATAAGTGACAAGGACATCAGGATCAATCTTTGCTTCGTTTATCTCGTCGGCGACTTGGCTATCAGTTCCTTTCTTTTCCTGATCAGCCACAACCTCCTTATCCTTGAGATAAATATCGGCGATTTGAAATGCCATGCCTCCCGGATCGAAGTTAGCCAGGTTACTGAGTACATTGACAGAGAACCTTTGATCGGGGAACCTTACAAGGTAGCTCCTGTATCCGGCATCAGCTCCGCCGTGTGAGATGATGGTCAATCCCTTGTATTTCCCGATTTCCTGGCCCATTGCATATGTTATAGTATCTCCTTTGTTTAAAACCCCCCGCAAATTCATTTTATCTATGATATCCTTATCCCCTGCAACCGGATTCTCAAAGTTCCGTGACCACTGGCAGAGGTCTTCTGCTGTTGTGAACAGACTTGTAGCTCCGGCAACAGAGTAACTAAGTATACTTTTCCTGTATCCTGTACTGTCGGCATAAAATGAATATGCCCTGTTGTTAACAATCTTCTCACAATCGTCATAAAATTGTGTGTTAGTCATTTTAAGAGGCTCAAAAATATGTGTCCTGGTAAACTCAGGAAAAGTCTGACCTGATACCCGCGCTACCACCTCAGCTAAGAGTGTGAAGCCGGTGTTGCAATATAAATACTCATCGCCCGGATTAAAATTCAATTCTTTCTGTCGGCTCACCATCCTGAGTATCTGATCTTTGGTTATAATGTCATCAAGTCTCCACCCTGCCATTGCGAGTAACTCCCACTGGTCCCTCAGTCCGCTCATATGATGCATAAGGTGGTTTAGTGTAATGACTTTCCCAAAATCAGGAACTTCAGGTATGAATTTCCTGATGTCATCGTTAATCGAGAGTTTCCCCTGCTTTTCAAGCAGAAGGATGGAAAAGCAGGTAAATTGTTTGGATACTGAAGCGATATGGAAGACTGTCTGTGGAGTAATAGGTATTTTATATTCAAGTTCGGCACTTCCGAAACCCTTTTTATAGATCACTTTACCATCTTTTTCAACAGCCACAGCAACTCCGGGTGATTCAAGGCTGTTCCAGGCTGTGAAAAGCTGATCTATCTGTTTCTCAGGTGTAGTACCCCCGGGTTCGAGTTTTACCCACGAAAGCGTATAATTGCCCTGGAATCCTTTTTCTTCCAGAGACGTTACCTCAAGCACATAATTTCCTTTTTTTTCTGAGATCAGCGTTACCGGTTCAGGTCCTTTCCTTCCGTTGGGGCTGTCAAAACTTTTAATCTTTTTCCCATCGGGATCATAGGTTGTGATCATGGCATCTACTCCATCCTGAACAAGGTTAAAAAATGCAAACATATTCGCGTCCAGACTTACAGTATACCTGTGCTTATCACCCGCTTTCAGCAATTCTGAAATGGATACTCCTTTTTTTAATACCGGTTGACTGTCCTGGCTTTTAAGCGCAACTGCAGGGAGAATTAAAAATTGTAAGCACAACAGAAGACTGAGATTTTTTTGTGAGTTCATTTTCATCAGGTTTTAGCTAATAAATTTAAGAAAAAACTGCGTTTAATATCCTGGGTTTTGGAGGTATGTATTGGCTTAAATATAACAAAGAGGTAAATTTTATTCAGAATAATAAAAGTGTGTTAAGTGTACAAGCAACACTTATATTCCATGAAGTTATTGTAAATGGTTTCGTATTATTCAATTCAGCAAATTGCTAATTTTGACTTCTTAATGGGAATAGGAATTTCCGGTGATACCTTTAAATGATTTCATTACCTCGCCCCTTATGAAAAAGCTTATTTTCATCCTGTTATTCTCGGATTTATTCATTCAGGGCTGTGGAAGGAAAAATCTTCAACAGGAAAAGTCAATACGTAATAGTTAATCAGCCGATATGGAAATAGATAACATTCCCAATATCACATCCGGAACCGGAGAGATCGAAAAAAACAACATAGACTTAACAACACCATGTCATGCTAAGGAAATACCTTTATGGCTGGTACTTCTGGACAATGTCCCGACAGTAATATTGGTTACTCTTGGATTTCTTATAATCAATAAGATTTCGACAATAAGTGCAATAATTTTCGGATCGTATGCTCTGTTCAGTGTAGTCTGGTTCTGGGCAAAAATATGTCCTTTTTGTCATCATTATAATACCCTGGCATGCCCCTGCGGGTATGGTGTTGTCTCATCTAAACTGTTTAAGAGGGGGACAGGCAAATCATTCAAAAAAGTTTTCAGACGAAATATCAGTATCCAGTTCCCAAACTGGTTTGTCCCTTTGGCGTTTGCGGTTTATCTGATCTCCACAAGCTATACAAAGCAAATCCTTTTACTCACTATTTTCTTTGTAATAATTGGATTTGTAATTATCCCTGTCGTATCAAAACTGGCAGGATGCAAAAACTGTGAGATAAGAGACGATTGCCCCTGGATGACAATTAACAAAAAAGAGAAAGTCAGTTAGCCTGCTGCCGGAGCTTGACTCCAACCTTCAGTACATTTTTACTATTACAC
>JBAVOD010000245.1:0-6949 GCA_049691735.1 Bacteroidales bacterium | reverse complement strand
GGAAAAGTAACAGAAGGACGATAGAAGATATAAACACACGCGAAACACCTTCTAAATCTAAAACTTATAAAATAAAAAACCTTAAGTTGACGCGCATACCCGGAAGGGGTGATGATGAAAAGTGTTTTCCATAATATGTATTGCAGATGTCAGAGATTAAGGGGGGACCTCTTAAAGTTTCTCACATAATGATAAAAATTCTGCCATTTTTCTTGCACAATTCAAAATCAAATATTACTTTTGACCATTCGGTTAAACTATTTGATTAATCTATCCGGTTAAACTATTTGGTTAATTACTATGACTGATAATGACAGGCAGACCGAAGAAAAAATATTCGAATCTGCAACAGAAGTATTCGTTGAAAAAGGCATGGACGGTGCCAGGATGAAAGATATCGCCGACCGCGCAGGAATAAATAAGGCACTCCTCCATTATTATTACAGGTCTAAAGAACACCTGTTCAGTGCTGTATTTGAGATGATTGCAGCCAAAATGTTTTCTAAATTCGCCCCTGTTTTCGATGAGCATCTTACACTCGAGGAAAAGATCAGGTTTTTTTTCAGGGAACACATATCATTCCTTCAAAAGAATCCCGGACTTCCTGCCTTCCTTCTCAATGAGATAAACCGCCATCCTGAAAGGTTCAGGAATCTGCTCAGGAAAATGGATATAACGAAACTCTGGCAGATGATTTTCGGGCAGCATAGCGAGGAACTGTCAAAATATGACATCACTCCGGAATCCCTTCCCCAGATAATGACAACAATTGCAGCCATAAGTGTGTTCCCTTTTGCAGCCAGGGGCATCCTCGAAGAGATCTTCGAAAAATTGGATATAAAATTTGATGACTTTCTCGAACAGAGGAAAGGCTTTGCTGCTGAATTCGTAATTAAGGGATTAGGTAAAAGTACCGGAATGCCCTGAGTTCCTGATCACAATGTTTATGTTAAGTTGAACGGCGTCAGAAAAATCTAAAAATGGAAAATCCAGAGTTCCCCCTGAAACCGGAGGAGAGAGCAACAAAGCCTGCGATTGATGTCGGCCCGATGTGTGCTCTTATCCTGCTCCTTTTGCTTTTGCCTGTCAGGGCCAACCCCCAGAAACTGATTACACTCAGCGAATGCTACGAAAAAGCATACGCTGTCAGCAAGATCGGTGCGGAAAAATCAATATATCCGGGCATCTGGGCACTTCAGGACAAAAATCTCCGGAGAATGTGGCTCCCGACACTCGACGCCAATGGAAGCTTCGTGTATAATTCCTCGGTTATCGACATCGGAAGCGTGCTTGGCGGTTTGCCAATTCCGGGGATTGCGGGCGCGATCAAACCTCTTCCAAACGAACAGTATAAGGTAACTGTCGATATTAACCAGACGATCTGGGATGGAGGCGCAGTAAAAGGTGCACGGGCACTTGCAAAAGCCGACCTTGATGTCAGCGAACAACAAACTGAAACCGATCTTTATAAGCTCCGGAGCCAGGTAAACGGATATTTCTTTAATATCCTGCTTCTTACAAATCAGAAAGAACTGCTCAGAGACTACCTGAATGTGATAGTCAGGCGGATCGCGTCCCTTAAGTCAGCCCTGGCAAACGGAATGATCCTTCAGTCAGACATTGATGTAATGACCTCCGAGCAGATCAGGATCAATCAACAGCTTAATGAAAATGATGTCAAAAGGCTGGCTTTCTCCAAAATGCTTGCACTGATAACAGGTATGGAAATTGACACATCCGCGATCCTGGTAACGCCTGCAGCCGCCAATAACCAGTCAATGTCACTGGCAAGGCCCGAGCTTGCACTCTTCGACCTGAGAAGGGATCAGCTCTCCGCCGGGCTCCTTGTGGTCGGCAGTAAACGGATGCCCAAAGCATTCGGATTTGCAACATTCGGCTATGGCAACCCTCCCGGAAGTAATTTTTTCAAAAACCAGTTTGCACCGTACTATATTCTGGGAGCCGGCTTCAAATGGAACATCTATGACTGGAACAAGACACGGAATGAGAAGCAGGTTATCGGTCTCCAGCAAAGTATCATAGACAACAGGAAGACCGACTTTGAGGAAAACATCAGCAGGCAGCTTGATGCCAAAAATGCCGAGATTGTCAGCCTGGAGTCACTCGTTGCATCCGATACTGAACTTATAACACTGAAGAAAAGGATAACCGCAGCATCTGAATCGCAATATGAAAATGGCACGATCACCGCAACGGAATTCATGAACGTAATGAATTCAGAACAGCAGGCAGTGATCAATGCTGAAATACATAAGATCAGTCTTGAAATGGCAAAAGTTGAATTTCTTAATATCAGCGGTAATGAGATAGAATGAAAAACTGCACGACTTCAGACTGCACGACTTCAGACCAAACAATTGGATAAATTACATAACAATGAAAATAACATCACTACTTATCATCTTTACCGCGGTAATGGCTGGTTGCGCGAACCGGACAAACCAGGCAGATGCTTACGGTAATTTTGAGGCAACCGAAGTAATAGTCTCGGCTGAAACTGCCGGACAGATCCTTACTCTCGGGGTAAAGGAAGGGACCGACATAAATCAGGCCGATGACATAGCCCTTGTCGATACCACGCTTTTCCACCTTCAGAAGGCTGAAATAGATGCCGGAATGGCGGGCGTAAAAACCCGTATAAATTCAATAAATGCCCAGAATGCAGTACTTGACCAGCAGATCGCAAACCTGGAGGTCAATATAGCCAGGATCAGAAATATGCTGAAGGATGATGCAGCCACCCAAAAACAGTATGATGACCTGACCGGACAAGCCGATGTTATCCGGAAGCAGATAGCTGCCAACAACACCCAGAGGGCAACAGTGGCGGATGAGTTTGACGTTTACAGGGCCAGAAAAGCAACCCTTGATGAACAGATAATCCGCTGCAGGGTAAGGAGCCCGCTGAAAGGCACAATAATTGAAAAATATGCTGAGGCAGGCGAGATGACATCCCCGGGAAAACCGCTTGTCAAGATCGCAGATATGACATTTGTTAAGCTCAGGGCTTATGTTGACGGTGCCAGGATTGGCAGCCTGAGGATCGGCGAACCCTGCACCGTCAGGATCGATGCCGGGACAAAAGGTTATGCCAGTTATCCCGGCACAATCAACTACATATCTTCTAAAGCTGAATTCACCCCCAAGATCATTCAGACCAGGGACGAAAGGGTGACACTTGTGTACGCTGTGACAATCGAAGTCAGGAACGACGGTGCAATAAAATCAGGCATGCCCGGGGAAGTAATCTTCGGATCAGTTTAAAACAGGATGCAAACTATTGAATCATACTGGATTTCCAGGAAATTCGGTGAAACACAGGCACTGAAAGATATAACCTTTTCGGTGGAGGAATCTGAAATATTCGGCTTTATCGGCCCCGACGGAGCGGGTAAGACCACCCTGTTCAGAATAATTACAACTCTTCTTCTTCCGGATGAGGGCAAAATGAATGTTCTGGGCCTTGACAGCGTGAAGGATTTCAAAGAACTGCGGAAAAATATCGGTTATATGCCCGGTCGGTTCAGCCTTTACCAGGACCTCTCAGTTGAGGAAAACCTCAGATTCTATGCAACTGTCTTCGGTACATCAATAAACGAGAATTACGATCTGATAGCCGACATCTATTCGAGACTTGAACCATTTAAGAAAAGGCTTGCGGGTAAGCTTTCAGGTGGCATGAAGCAGAAGCTTGCATTATCGTGCGCCCTCATACATAAGCCCAGGTTGCTGGTGCTCGATGAACCCACAACCGGTGTTGATGCCGTTTCGCGCTCCGAATTCTGGGAAATGCTCAAAAAACTGAAGCAGCACAATATCACAATCATCGTGTCAACTCCCTATATGGATGAGGCAATGAGGTGTAACCGGGTGGCTCTTATCCAGGGAGGACGGATCCTTGCTGTTGATGACCCGCAGAAAATAAGGGAAGCCTTCAGCAGAAGGCTTTTCAGGGCAGTTGCATCCGACAAATACAGGCTGCTGGTGGCACTCCGGAAATATCCCGGAACCGTAACAGCCTATCCTTTTGGTGACTCGGTGCATGTCACTTTCGCTGACGACAGCTATGATAATTCACTTTTTGACTTTCTGAGATCTGAAGGGCTGGAAAATGTTTCTGTGACACGATCTGTTGCCGGTATCGAAGACAGATTCCTTGAACTGATGGAAACAAACAGCAGAAATGAATCCTATGAAAGGGGGCAGCCACAATGACATCCATGAACGAACCGGTAATATCGGCACGCAATCTTGTGAAAAAATTCGGAAGCTTCACTGCCAACGACAACCTGAGCTTTGAAGTCTACCCGGGCGAGATCTTTGGCTTTCTTGGTGCAAACGGCGCCGGCAAAACCACTGCTCTCAGGATACTGTCGGGCCTTTCCTCTCCTACATCCGGAACTGTGATGGTGGCAGGATACGATGCATCGAAGGAACCCGAAAAGATAAAGAAACAGATCGGCTATATGTGTCAGAAGTTTTCACTTTATGAGGATCTTACTGTGGGTGAAAATATAACACTGTACGGTGGTATTTACGGATTAAGCAGGCAGCAGATAAGGAACCGGACTCACGAGCTTCTTGAGAGCCTGAAATTTACAGAGTACGAAAACAGGCTGATATCTTCCCTGCCGCTGGGTTTTAAGCAGAAGCTGGCTTTCTCGGTAGCAGTGCTGCATGAACCCAAAATCGTGTTCCTCGATGAGCCGACAGGCGGCGTCGATCCTATCACCCGGCGTCAGTTCTGGGAGATGATCTATGAGACCGCCTCACGTGAAATAACTGTTTTTGTAACAACTCACTATATGGATGAAGCTGAATACTGCGACAGGATATCCATAATGAATGAGGGGAGGATCGTTGCTCTCGATACTCCGGAAGAGCTTAAAAAGCAATACGGAGCTGAGTCGGTTGAAGAGGTGTTCATGAAAATTGCGAGACCCGCCGGACCTGCTGCCTGATTTTCGCCCGGGTTTGGCCGAAGCTTAAAAAAAGAAATATGAACCGTTTCCTTGGCTTTGTAAAGAAAGAATTCCTGCATATTTTAAGGGATTTCCGGACACTTTTCATACTGTTCGGCATACCGGCCGCACAGATCCTTATTTTTGGCTATGCAGTCAGAACCGACATTAAGAATGCCGGTGTTGCATTCCTCGACCTGTCGAAAGATGAGCTGACTCAGAAGATATCTGACAGGCTCTGCTCCTCGGGCTTTTTCAAAAGAACTGCAAATCTTGATAGTTATAACGACATCGCCAGGATACTGAGAAAGAGAGCTACCAAAGCTGTCGTGGTGTTTCCCGCGAATTTCGGCAGCGACCTTGTCAGAGGGGGCAAAGCACAGGTCGATATAATTGCCGATGGCTCCGATCCAAACGCCGCAACCCTCATAACAAATTACATTACCGCCATTATCACTGATTTCAATACCGCCAACACAGGCTCATCGGCCTCCGGATTGATGCTTATAAAACCTGATGTAAGGATGTTCTATAATCCCGGGCTGAAGAGCCACTATATGTTCGTTCCCGGTGTTATAACACTGATACTCATTCTGATATGTGCCCTGATGACTTCAGTGACCATAACCCGTGAAAAGGAATTCGGGACAATGGAGGTCCTTCTTGTATCGCCTCTTAAACCCGGACAGATAATCCTGGGAAAGGTCATGCCTTACTTTCTGCTCTCTTTCATAAATGTACTGCTGATCCTGCTGCTTTCATGGCTTGTATTCGGTCTTCCCGTGAAGGGGAGCCTGCTCCTGCTGCTGGGCGAAAGCATGCTCTACATACTGCTGAGCCTTTCGCTGGGAATACTGATATCGACAGTATCAGAAACAATGCAAAAGGCAATATTCATTTCGCTTATCGGCATGATGCTGCCAACGATCCTCCTCTCGGGCTTTATTTATCCCATTGAGAACATGCCCAGAATATATGGCTGGATCAGTGCCCTGCTCCCCCCGAGATACTTCATAATTATTATCCGCAACATAATGATAAAGGGGACCGGATTCCTGTACATATGGAAGGAAACGCTTATACTATTTATCATGACACTCATATTCATAGCATTAAGCGTCAGGAATTTCAGGATCAGGCTTCGTTGAAAAAGATGAATCGGGAAATGAGAACGATACTATACCTTATAAGAAAAGAATTCATCCAGATATTCCGGAACAAGTTCATCGGCCGGGCAATTTTTGCGGTACCGATATTGCAGATGCTTGTGCTGGTGCCTGCCGTTACTTTTGAGATCAAACATATTAATCTTTGCGTGATCGACAGGGACATGACCCCTGAATCGAGGGGTCTAATAAGTAAACTCGAAGGTTCTACCTTTTTCAGGCTTAAATATTCAACTTTTTCTGAAGCTGAAGCGAACGCCCTGCTCAACGGCAACAAATGCGACGTTGTTCTCCAGATCCCCACCAACTTCGGAAGTGATATCGGAAGAGGCAGACCGGTCGAGGTTATGGCGTCAATTGATGCCGTCAATGCTTCAGCAGCCCAACTGTCGTGGGCATACCTGAATGGGATCCTGAGGGATTATAATATCGACCTGATAGCCGGGGATCTGACTCCGCAGGCGTCCGCTGGTCTCCCGGGTCTAGATGTGACTAACCGCTACTGGTACAACGAAATGCTGAACTACAAGCTCTATATGGCTCCGGGAATCCTGGGAATACTTGTCACAGCGATCGGGTTCCTTCTTGCGGGGCTAAATCTTGTAAGGGAGAAGGAAATCGGGACAATTGAACAGATAAACGTCACACCTGTGCGCAAATATCAATTCGTCACTGCGAAGATGGTGCCTTTCCTTATCATCGGCCTTATTGACCTTGCCATCGGGATGATCCTCGCGCGTATCCTTTTCAGCCTGCCTTTCAGGGGAAGCATAGCACTTCTGTTCCTGTGTTCATCCATCT